>NZ_JBHTVQ010000056.1:0-47012 GCF_042792855.1 Streptomyces sp. NPDC056600 | reverse complement strand
GCCGCCGGCACCCGCACGGGAGCCGGCGGCGGCGTCGTGCGTACCGGTTCCGTCACGGGACGCACCCTGGAGCACCGTCCGCGCGTCTGACAGGACGTGGACCTGGAGAAGAAGACGGAACCCGTCGCGGCACGCCGTGACGAGGGATGCCTGGTGGCGGCCGTGCGGCTGCCGGTGCGGCTGGTGGCGCTCGTCGTGCTGCTGCCGCTGCGGATGGTGTGGGACCTGCTGGTCGTCGCCGGGCGCTTCGTCCGGACCGCCCTCCTCGCCCCGCTGTGGCGCGGCTTCACACGCGCCGTGACCTGGCTGGGCCGGGTCCTGCTGGTGACGCCGGCCCGGTGGCTGTACCGCTGGATCCTCACGCCGGTCGGGCGCGGCCTGTGGTGGGTGCTGACGGGGATCGGGCGCGGTGTCGCCCTGCTCCTCGACGGTGCGTGGTGGGTGCTGCGGGAGACCGGACGCGGCGCCGCCGTGGTCGTGGTGTGGCTGGTGCGGTGGCTGCTGCTGGCCCCGGCGGTCCTGCTGTACCGGTGGGCGCTCACCCCGGCCGGGCACGCCCTGCGGTGGCTGGGGCGGCGGCTCGCCGACGGCGCCCGGTGGCTGTACCGGCATGTCCTCACCCCGCTGGGACACGCCGGACGGTGGCTGGCCCACGGGATGTGGGCCGTGCTGCGTGCGCTCGGCGCGGCCGCGGCGTGGCTGGTGCGGTGGCTGCTCGTCGCCCCGGCCGTCGCCCTGTACCGGTGGGTGCTCGCGCCGCTGGGCCGCGGGATCGCCTGGACCGTCCGGGGCGCCGCGGCGGTGCTGGGGTGGCTGATGCAACGGTTGGTGGTGGCGCCGCTCACCGCCGTCGGGCGGGTGCTCGCGGTCGTCGCCCGTGAGGTGGGGGAGGCGCTCGGACACGCCTGGCGGATCGCCGGACGGATCTCCCTGGCGGTGGGCCGCCTCCTCGCCACGCTGCTGCGGTGGATCTTCGTCGAGCCGGTCCGCCGGGCCTTCCGGGCGGTGCTCGCGCCGGCCGGGCGATTCGTCCGGGACGCCGTGCTGCGCCCGGTCGGCCAGGTGCTCCGGGAGGCGGGCCGCGCCGTCGGGAAGGCGTTCGCCGTCGCCCGCGTGACGGTCCGTGAGGTGCGCCGTGAGCTGCGCACCGCCCTGTTCGGAGCCCCCCGCGAGGCTTCGGTGCGGGCGGGTACGGCGGACCGGCGGGAACTCGGCCGCCCGGAAGCGCGTACTCTTGGTAGCAGTACGACCGCACTCACGAAGGATTAGAGCACTGGGCAAGCGACAGCCCGAAGGCCCGCCGCCGGCACCCGCGGTGCAGCGCGTCCGACTGCGTTACACCAAGCGCGGCCGCCTCCGGTTCACCAGCCATCGCGACTTCCAGCGCGCCTTCGAGCGCGCGCTGCGCCGCGCCGACGTACCCATGGCGTACTCGGCGGGGTTCACGCCGCATCCGAAGGTGTCGTACGCCAATGCCGCACCCACCGGCACGGGCAGTGAGGCGGAATACCTGGAGATCGCGCTCACCGAGCCGCGTGACCCGCAGAAGCTGCGTGAGCTGCTCGACGAGTCGCTGCCCGACGGGCTCGACGTGATCGACGCGGTGCAGGCCCGCACCTCCGGCCTCGCCGACCGGCTCACGGCATCCGTGTGGGAGCTTCGCCTGGAAGGCGTGGCTCACGAGGACGCCGCCCGCGCGGTCGAGGCCTTCGAGAAGGCCGAGACCGTCGAAGTGCAGCGCATGGCCAAGAACGGTGTCCGTACCTTCGACGCCCGCGGCGCCGTCGTCAGCCTGGAAGCCCGGGCCGCCGGTGGCGACGATGGGCCCGGTGACCACCCCTGTGCGATACTGCGCCTGGTTGTTCGGCACGTGACGCCTGCCGTGCGACCCGACGACGTCCTGTCCGGCCTCCGTGTGGTGGCTGACCTGGCGCCGCCGGTCCCCGCAGCGGTGACCAGGCTGGCGCAGGGGCTCTTCGACGAAGAGACCGGCACGGTGACCGACCCGCTCGCGCCCGACCGCGAGGCAGATCCCTCTGCCGCCGCGCAGGCGCCGGCGCCGGAAGGTCCCGCGTAGGGACGAACGCCGTAGCGCCGCCCTCGAACTCGGGAGCCACCTGGGTCGGGCAGCGCGCACGACACCACAAGACTTTCGCCAGGCCGTCCGCAAATCGGCGTACGGAACCGGTGAGACAGGACTAGTAGTGCTCCCGTGCGGCGCCCGCGCCCCGGACGGCGGCGACGCGCATCGCGCGAGCCGCGGACGTCACCGGTACCCGCCGGACCAGGCGCGGCGCCCGGGAGCCTGACGGGAGATACGCCCGCATGCTCGGACCGACCGAACCCACCAACGAGGGTTCCGAACAGAACAACAGCCCCAGCGACACCCTGCCGCCGCGTCGTCGGCGCAGGGCCGCGTCCCGGCCGGCGGGTCCGCCGACCGGGGCCACCGAGAGCACCGGCGCCACCGAGGCCGCCGCCATGGACAGCACCGGCGCCACCGAGGCTTCGGCCGCGGAGCAGTCCGCGTCGGCTCCGGCCGCCGAGGCAGGCGCGCCCGCCGCCGAGGACGCCGCCCCGGCCCCGCGCCGCCGCCGTGCGGTCCGCCGCGCCGCGGCGCCCGCCGGTACGCCCGGCGAGGCCGGTGCCGACACCGCCGCCGGGACCCCGGCCGCGGAGAAGCCCGCCGACAAGCCGGCCGCGGAGACCCCGGCCGCCGAGGCCGAGGCCCCCGCCGCCGACGAGCCCGCCGCCGCGCCGCGCCGTACCCGTCGCCGCGCCGTGCGCCCCTCCACCGCGCCGTCGGCCGCCGAGCAGGCAGCCGCCGTCGCCAAGGACGAGGACACCGCCGTCGAGGAGACGCAGGCCGAGACCCCGGCCGCGACCGAGACGCCCGCCGAGGAGGCTCCGGCCCCGCGCCGTCGCCGTGCCGTGCGCCGCGCCTCCGCGCCCGCCGGCGCCCCGGAGGCCGCCGAGGTCGTCACGCCCGCCGAGGCCCCCGCCGCCGAGACCTCCGCGGTCGAGGAGCCGGAGGACGAGGCCGAGCAGACGGAGGAGGCCGCCGCCGAGGCCGAGGCCCCCGCCGCCGAGGCCCCGGCCGCCGTGGCGGAGACCTCCGCCGCGCCGCGCCGTACCCGCCGCCGTGCCACCCGTCCGGCCGCCGCCCCGTCCGCGGAGGAGCTCGCCCGCGCCGAGGAGCGCCGCGCCGAGGAGAGCGCCGCCGAGACCAAGGCGGCCGAGACCAAGGCCGAGACCAAGGCCGCCGCGACGAGGGCCGCCGAGCCCAAGCCCGCGAAGGCCGAGGCCGCCGCGGAGCAGGTCGCCGAGGACGAGGCCGAGGGCCGCCGTCCCCGCCGCCGTGCCGTGCGCCGCCCCGCGGGCGGTTTCACCGCGCCGCGCGGTGCCGACAGCGAGGCCCCGCGCCGCCAGGGCCGTCCGGCCGCCGCCCCCGTCTTCCGGGCCCCGGTCTTCACCGAGCCGATGTTCCAGACGCCGGAGCGCGCCGCCTACGAGGCCGCGCAGGAGGCCGCCAAGGACACCGAGCCGGAGAAGCCCGCCGCGGTGGAGGAGTCCGCCGAGGAGACCGAGCAGACCGGCGCCCGCCGCCGCAACCGCCGCCGCCGCGGCGGTGAGGACAACGCCCCCGCCGCCGAGCAGCCGCGCGCCGAGGCGCCCGCCGCGCCCGCCGCCCCCGTCGAGGAGGCCGCGGACGAGGAGTCCGCCGAGGACGCCGAGCAGGCCGACCGGGGCGACCAGGGCGAGGGCGACTACGAGGAGACCGGCTCCCGCCGCCGTCGCCGCCGGGGCGGCCGCCGCCGTCGTCGCGGCGAGTCCGGCGACGCCGACAGCGGCGAGCGCGACGCCGACTCCGCCGACGAGGCGGACACCGACGAGACCGCCGTCGAGCAGGCCGAGCAGGACGCCGAGGACACCGCGGAGCAGATCGCCGAGGACACCTCGGACGCCTCCGAGGACGTCGACGAGGACGAGCGCGAGGGCGACACCGAGCGCGAGCAGTCCGGCGGCTCCAGCAGCTCCCGCCGCCGTCGTCGCCGCCGCCGTCGTGCCGGCGACTCCTCCCCCGAGGCCGAGGCGTCGCAGGACGACCCCGAGCGCACCGTCGTGAAGGTCCGCGAGCCCCGCAAGAAGGAGGAGCGCTCCGGCCCCGGTGACTCCGCCGCCGACGAGGTGCAGTCCATCAAGGGCTCCACCCGCCTGGAGGCGAAGAAGCAGCGCCGCCGCGAGGGCCGCGAGCAGGGCCGCCGCCGCGTGCCGATCATCACCGAGGCCGAGTTCCTGGCCCGCCGCGAGGCCGTCGAGCGCGTGATGGTGGTCCGCCAGCACGGCGACCGCACCCAGATCGGCGTGCTCGAGGACAACATCCTCGTCGAGCACTACGTCAACAAGGAGCAGTCGACCTCCTACGTCGGCAACGTCTACCTCGGCAAGGTGCAGAACGTCCTGCCGTCGATGGAGGCCGCCTTCATCGACATCGGCAAGGGCCGCAACGCCGTGCTCTACGCCGGCGAGGTCAACTTCGAGGCGCTCGGCATGGCCCACGGGCCGCGCCGCATCGAGACCGCTCTGAAGTCCGGCCAGTCCGTCCTGGTCCAGGTCACCAAGGACCCGATCGGCCACAAGGGCGCCCGCCTGACCAGCCAGGTCTCGCTGCCCGGCCGCTACCTGGTCTACGTCCCCGAGGGGTCGATGACCGGGATCAGCCGCAAGCTGCCCGACACCGAGCGCGCCCGGCTGAAGACCATCCTCAAGAAGATCGTCCCCGAGGACGCCGGTGTCATCGTGCGCACCGCCGCCGAGGGCGCCAGCGAGGACGAGCTGCGCCGCGACGTCGAGCGTCTGCAGGGGCAGTGGGAGGAGATCCAGCAGAAGGCGAAGAAGGGCAACGCGCCGACGCTGCTCTACGGCGAGCCGGACATGACCGTCCGGGTCGTCCGCGACATCTTCAACGAGGACTTCACCAAGGTCGTCGTCAGCGGCGACGAGGCCTGGCAGACCATCCACGGCTACGTGGCCGGCGTCGCGCCGGACCTGGCGGAGCGCCTGCAGCGGTGGACCTCCGAGGTCGACGTGTTCGCCACGTACCGGATCGACGAGCAGCTCGCCAAGGCGCTGGACCGCAAGGTCTGGCTGCCCAGCGGCGGCTCGCTGGTGATCGACCGGACCGAGGCGATGATCGTCGTCGACGTCAACACCGGCAAGTTCACCGGTCAGGGCGGCAACCTCGAGGAGACCGTCACCAGGAACAACCTGGAGGCGGCCGAGGAGATCGTCCGCCAGCTGCGGCTGCGCGACCTCGGCGGCATCATCGTCATCGACTTCATCGACATGGTGCTCGAGTCCAACCGCGACCTGGTGCTGCGGCGCCTGCTCGAGTGCCTGGGCCGGGACCGGACCAAGCACCAGGTGGCCGAGGTCACCTCGCTGGGCCTGGTGCAGATGACCCGCAAGCGGGTCGGCCAGGGTCTGCTGGAGTCCTTCTCCGAGACCTGCGTCCACTGCAACGGCCGCGGCCTGGTCGTCCACATGGAGCAGCCGACCGCCGTCGGCGGCGGTGGCGGTGGCAAGAAGAAGAAGCGCGGCGGTTCGCGTGACGGGCAGCAGGAGCAGCCCCACGAGCACGAGCCGTCCGACCTGATCGCCGAGGCCCCCTCCGCCGAGGAGGAGGCCGAGCTCGAGCGCGAGGCGTCCACCGTCACGGAGGCCACCGAGGAGCCGGTCGAGCTGCCCGCGCCCGACTTCACGGCGGACGAGGAGCTGTACAGCTCCGTCGCCGAGGCGGAGGCCGCGGCCGGCCGCCGTGGTCGCCGCCGGACGAGCCGCCGGGCCACGTCGCCCGCCGGCGCTCCGCGTGCCGAGGAGACCGAGGCCCGGGAGACCCGCGAGCCGCGCGAGACCAAGGCGCAGGCGCGCAGCCGTCGCCGGGCCGAGCAGGCCGCCCAGGACGCCCGTGCCGAGGCCGCCGAGCAGGCGGAGCCGACCGCGCAGGACGTGACGGCCGCCGAGGAGGCCGCCCGTCCGGTGGTCGCCGAGCCCGCCGCCGAGGCGCAGGCCGAGCCGGCCGCCGTGCAGGACCCGGTGGTGCCCTCCGGTGAGGCCGCCGAGCCGGAGGCCGAGGAGGCGCCCCGTCGTGGTCGCCGCCGCGCCACCCGCCGGGTCTCCGCGCCCGCCGGGGCGCCGGCCGGAGCGACGGCCGCCGCCGAGGAGGCCGCGGTGACGGTGGTCGAGCAGGCCCCCGCCGCCGAGCCGCAGGCCGAGCCGGTCGCGGAGCCCGCCGCCGAGGCCGCCGAGCCGGTGACCGAGGCCGCGCCCCCGGCGCGTCCGCGTCGCCGCGCGGTCCGCAAGGCGACGGCGCCGACGGCGTCGGAGGAGGCCGCCGTGGTGGTCCTCCCGGCCGCGGGCCAGGACGCCGCCGAGGTCGCGGAGGCCCCTGAGGCTCCCGAGGCCGCGGAGGCCGGTGCCGAGGAGGGCTCGGAGGAGGCCAAGCCGGCCCGGAAGACCGCCAAGAAGGCCGCGGTGAAGAAGACGGCCGCCAAGAAGGCGCCGGCCAAGAAGGCCGCCGTCAAGAAGGCGACCACCGCGAAGACGACGGCTGCCAAGTCGACGGCCAAGAAGGCCACGACGAAGAAGGCCGCCGCCAAGAAGACGGCGAAGAAGACCGCTGCCGCCGAGCAGCAGGCGCCGTCCTCGGTCACCGCCTCCACGGAGGACTGATCACGGCGGCCCCGCCGCACCAGGAAGCCCGCCGGTTCCCCTCCCCACCCGGGAGCGGAACCGGCGGGCTTCCCGCTTCCCCGGCCTCGCGGTCTCCTGCCGCGCGGCCCCGCGGCGCCCCACCGCGCGGGCGTCCCGGGCTCAGCGTTCCAGCAGGTCGAAGAGCCGCTCCCACCGGTCGGTGATCGCCTCGGGGGAGAAGCGCCGCACGTTCTCCCGGGCCCGTTCGCCCATCCGGTCGCGCAGGGCCGCGTCCGACAGGAGCCGGTCCAGGTGACGGCCCAGCTCCAGGACGTTGCCCGGGCGGGCCAGCAGGCCGTCCTCCTCGTCCCGCACGATCTCGCGGACGCCCGGAGCGCAGTCGAAGGCGACGCAGGGCACCGCGCAGGACATCGCCTCCAGCAGGGCCAGCGGGAAGCCCTCCCCGCGGGAGGACAGGACGAACACGGACGAGCGCCGCAGCGCCCCGGCGACGTCCTCGGTCAGCCCCGCCCACTCCACCGAACCGTCCAGGCCCAGCTCGGAGCACTGCCGCCGCAGGGCCTCCTCGTCCGGCCCGGCCCCGTGGATCCGCAGCCGCCACCCGGGGTGCCGGGGGGCCACCTCGGCCCAGGTGTCGAGCAGCATGTCGACGCCCTTCTCGTAGCCCAGCCTCCCGATGGAGACGACCGTCCGGTCCGTGCGCGGCGAAGGGGCGGGGGAGCGCAGCGGCGTGGGGTTCGGCATGAAGCCGACGTGGTTGAAGCCCTGGCCGATCCACCGGTCGGCGTCCTCGCGGGTGAGCAGCAGCAGCCGGTCGACGTCGCGGTAGTGCTCCTTGACCCGGGCGAAGCGGGAGGAGCCCCGGGAGGTGTCGAACGACTCGTGGCTCATGCCGATGACGGTGTGGCCGGAGGTGTCCGCGAGGGCGACCCACTCCATCGCCCACACCTGGGTGACGATCACCGTGGCGCCGGGTCGGCGGGCGCGCAGGACGGCGGACAGCCGCCCGGCGGCCTCCCGCATCTCCCGCTCCCGCAGCGCCTCGTGACGCACCGCCGCCAGGTCCAGCCGTCGCAGGCCGCGGGTGCGCCGCGGCGCGGGCGGGCGTTCGCGGTGCAGCGTGAGGGTGTCGAAGGGAGGCTCCTCGCCCAGGGCGAAGGGCGCGCCGGGCGGGGCGACGCCGACCACGGTCACCCGGTGCCCGCGCTCGGCGAACAGCCGCGCCATGGAGGTCTGCCAGCGGCCCACGCCGCCCAGCTCGTTGACCTCGTTGCCGACGAGGACGATGTCGCGCGTCACCGTGCCTCCTCCGGTCCGAAGAAACGGTCGACGATCCGGGCGGCGGCGTCGCCCTGGTCGTACTCGCCGTACCGGGTCATGAACTCCTTGAGCCGCGCCTTGTACGCGGCCGGGCCCGCCGGGTCGTCCAGGCGGGAGAGGACCTCGAAGAGCTCGTCGGCCGTGCGCACCACCGGGCCCGGCGCCTCCTCGGACAGGTCGAAGTAGGTGCCGCGGCCCTCCGTGTACTCCTCCTCGTCGTAGGTGAAGAACACCATCGGCCGCTGCAGGAGCGAGTAGTCGAACATCACGGACGACCAGTCGGTGACCAGGACGTCCGCGAGCAGCAGCACAGGGGTGATGTCGGGTTCCCGGCCGGCGTCGATCACCCGCCTGTGGACCGAGGGCGGCAGGGTGACGCTGTTGAGGTAGTGGGTGCGGACCAGCAGGGTGAGCCGGTCGCCGAACCGCCGCGCGAACTCCTCGACGTCGAAGGGGAACTCGAAGGAGCGCACCCCGCCGCCGTCCAGCGCCCGGAAGGTCGGGGCGTACAGCACCACCGGCAGGTCGCGGCGGACGCCCAGGCGCAGTGCCAGCTCCTCCGCCCGGCGGGAGGGCGCGCTGGACTCGCGGGCCCGCACCAGGGCGTCGTTGCGGGGGTAGCCGGTGCGCAGCAGCTTCTCGTCCGGGATCCGGAAGGCCTGGGCGAGGGTGACCTCGTCGTGCCGCCCGCGGACCACGAAGTGGTCGAAGCGGTCCACGGCCCGCTGGTAGAGCCGCCGTTCGGCCTCCGGCATGGTCCGCAGCTGAGGGGCGTCGAAGCCCATCCGCTTGAGCGCGGAGCCGTGCCAGGTCTGGATGTACGTCGTCCCGGGGCGCTTGGCCAGCTTCAGCGGGAAGCCCTGGTTGTCGATCCAGAACTCGGCCTGGGCCAGCTCCCTCATGTACCGCCAGGACCAGCGGCGCACCAGCTCGGCGTCGGCCGGGAAGCCCTTGGGCGACCCCTGGTACGACCAGACGGCCCGCACCGGCACGCCGCGGCGGCGCAGCTCCTCGTACAGGGCGCGAGGGCTGTCGCCGTACTGCTTGCCGAGGTGGCTCTCGAAGACGACCGTGCCCCTGCGGACCGGCAGCACGCGGATCATCCGGTGGTACGCGTCGATCTTGCGGCGGCCCGAGCGCAGCTCCTCGCGCAGGGCGAGGGCGCCGCGCAGCGCCTTCTTGGTGAGCCGGGCCGGCGGGCTCTGCATGTGGTGGCGCAGCAGGCCGGAGGTGCGCCGGGGGAGCGTGCCGTGCTGCACCAGGTGGAAGGCCAGGTGGCCGTGGGAGGAGACCCGCGGCCGGAGGCGGTCCGCCGCCAGCCGGCTCAGCAGCGGCCGCACCCGGACGGTGCCGTCCTCGTCGGCGCCGAGGTCGGTGCGGCCCGCGGTGAGGCGGGTGGTGGTGCGCTCGCCGTCCACGGTGAGGTGCATCCGCACGTCCCACACGTCGTCCAGGACGCCCACCGGCCGCAGCTTGCGGGCCAGCGGCACGTCCGCCTCCCAGGTGATCGACCGGCCCCGGTGGCGCACCGAGCGCACCCGGAAGCGGAAGGAGCGCAGGCTGCGGCGCCGGGCCCGGAACTCCAGCTCGGCGGTGAGCCGGGCGTCCGGCGCGACCGCGCCCAGCGGGTTGACGACCGCGCCCGACAGGGTGACGCCCTCGGGCGACTCGCGGTAGCCGGTGAGCGCGTTGCGCAGGTACAGCCGGGAGACCGGCTTGTCGTGGAGGTCGAGGTCGGTGACGTCCAGGACGGCGCGGCCCAGCGGGTCGTCGAGGTGCTCCTCGCACCAGTAGACGCGGCCGTCGCGCTCGACGAGCGGACTGGACACCTTGTTCCTGTTGATCAGGGTGTCGACGGCCGGCATCAGGTGCTCCCAGTCCTCCCGCAGCAGTAGGTAGGCGCACAGCCGGTGGACCGGCGACAGCCCCTCGTACGCCTCCTCGGGGAACTCACGGAGGTAGCCGTCGGCCATCTCGGCGAAGCGGCGCCGGTAGTCGTCGTCCAGGAAGGGGAGCTCGCGCAGGTAGAGGACGAGATCGTGCTTGAGGAACTTGCGGTCCTTGTGCAGCCGCAGCTCCTCGTGGCCCTCGGCGGCGAGGATCCGGTCGATCCGGCGGTGGATCTCCAGCCGGTCGGCGAAGTTGTTGATCTCGTGCCGGCGGTTGCTGATCGACTTGGCCTCCGCCTTCCGCACCACGTTCCAGTGGTAGACCGTGTTGGGGATCAGCGTGATGCGGGAGGCGGCCAGGTAGGCGCGGGCAGAGAAGAGCAGGTCCTCGTAGTGGATGCCGCGGGGGAAGGTCAGCCCCTCGGCCAGCAGCCACGCGCGGCGGTAGCACTTGTTGGTCGACAGGGTGTCGTAGACCAGCAGGTCGGGGAGCTCGGCGATCGAGTCCAGGGTGCGGGTCCTGCGGTAGAGCCACGGGTACCAGGGGGCGGTGGTGCCCCACCGGCTGTCCACGTGCACCCGCAGGCAGAGCCCGGAGACCAGGTCCGCGCCGGTGTCCTCGGCGGCCTCCAGCATGTTGCGGCAGGCGTTCGGCTCCAGGGTGTCGTCGCTGTCCAGGAACATCACGTAGCGGCCGCGGGCCGCCGCGACGCCCTGGTTGCGCGGCTCCCCGCAGCCGCCGCTGTTCTCCGGCAGCCGCAGCGCCCGCACCCGGTCCGACGCGGCCGCCAGCCGCCGGGCCACCTCGAAGGACCCGTCGGTGGAGCAGTCGTCGGCGATCACCACCTCGACGTTGCGCAGGGTCTGCTCCAGCACGGACCGCACCGCGTCCGGCAGACGCCGCTCGTCGTTGTAGACGATGACCACGACGCTGATGTCGGGCACGTCCTCGTGCTGACTCCTGTCGTGCTGGGCGGACACCGGCGGCACCTCCGGGGATGGGCGGGGCTCCGTGGACGGGCGGGCAGGGCGGCCAGGGACAATCAGGGCGTTTCCCCATTCAACCCGCGGCGCCCCCGGCCCGCGAGTCCACCGCGGCGGCGCACCCGGCTCGCTTCCGCCGGGGCGATGGGGGAGTCTGGACGCCGGTCGACACCCAGGAGGTACACACATGAGCTGGCTGGTCACAGGCGGCGCCGGATACATCGGCGCCCATGTGGTGCGCGCCATGACCGAGGGCGGGGAGGACGTCGTGGTGTTCGACGACCTGTCCACCGGCTTCGCGGAGCGGGTGCCCGCGGGCGTGCCCCTGGTGACGGGCAGCGTCCTGGACGGTCCGCTGCTGGAGCGGACGATGCGCGAGCACCGGGTCACCGGCGTGGTGCACATCGCGGGCAAGAAGCAGGTGGCGGAGTCCGTGGAGCGGCCGCTCCACTACTACCGGGAGAACGTCACCGGGCTGCAGACGCTGCTGGAGGCGATGACCGCCACCGGCGTGGGCAGCATCGTCTTCTCCTCGTCCGCCGCCGTGTACGGGATGCCCGACGTGGACCTGGTCACCGAGGACACCCCCTGCGCCCCCATCAACCCGTACGGCGCCACCAAGCTCACCGGCGAGTGGCTGATCGCCGCCGCCTCCCGGGCGTACGGCATCCGGTCGGCGGCCATGCGCTACTTCAACGTGGCCGGCACCGCCGCACCCGAACTGGCCGACGTCGGCACGAGCAACATCGTCCCCATGGTCTTCGGCCGCGTCGAGGCCGGTCAGGCGCCCGTGGTCTTCGGCGACGACTACGCCACCTCGGACGGCACCTGCGTCCGGGACTACATCCACGTCCTGGACATCGCCTCCGCCCACCTGGCCGCCGCGAGGCGCCTGGCCGGTGCCGAGGCGGGCACCGCGCTGGTCCTGAACATCGGGCGGGGCGAGGGCAGCTCGGTCCGCGAGATGATCGACCAGATCCTGAAGGTCACCGGCAACGAAGACCTGACGCCCGAGATCGGCCCGCGCCGCGCCGGCGACCCGGCGAGCGTGGTGGCCTCCTCCGAGCGGATCGCCGCCGAACTCGGCTGGTCCGCGCGCCACGACCTGGACGACATGATCCGTTCCGCCTGGGACGGGTGGCGGCACCTGCACCGCTGAGAGCGGCCGGTCGGGGCGGGTCGGGGCCGGTTTGACCCTCCAGCCCCGGTCACCGTAACCTTGACCCTCGGCGTGTCCATCGACACGCCACATCCCCGTAAACCTCATTCCTCCCGGCCGGCCGCAGGCTTCGTGCCGCGCCCCGGGAGAGGCCGGTCCCTTGTCACAGGGAGGCTGGACTGCGGGGGTGCCGTTTCCGAGCGAGAGAGTGAGATCCGCGTGTACGCCATCGTGCGCAGCGGTGGTCGCCAGCACAAGGTTGCTGTGGGCGACATCGTTGAGGTTGACAAGATTTCCACTGCCAAGGTTGGCGACACGGTCGAGCTCTCGACCCTGCTCGTTGTCGACGGCGACTCCGTCACCAGCGACCCGTGGGTCCTGGACGGCATCAAGGTCCAGGCCGAGATCGTGGACCACCACAAGGGCCAGAAGATCGACATTCTGCGCTACAAGAACAAGACGGGCTACCGTCGTCGGCAGGGCCACCGCCAGCAGTACACGGCGATCAAGGTCACGTCGATCCCCACGGCTGCGAAGTAAGGGACTGAGGAGACATGGCACACAAGAAGGGCGCATCGTCCACCCGGAACGGTCGCGACTCCAACGCTCAGCGGCTCGGTGTGAAGCGCTTCGGCGGTCAGACCGTCAACGCCGGTGAGATCCTGGTCCGCCAGCGCGGCACCCACTTCCACCCGGGTGCGGGCGTCGGCCGCGGCGGCGACGACACGCTGTTCGCCCTCGAGGCCGGTGCGGTGCAGTTCGGCACCCACCGTGGCCGCAAGGTCGTGAACATCGTTCCGGTCGCCTGAGCAGGCTGACCGAACTCATTCGCGAGGCGGACCTCACTTCCCTCCGGGGAAGTAGGTCCGCCTTTCGCGTGTTGTCCGACACGCGAGCACTTGTCTGACCCAAGACTTGACGTACTGGAGGCACCTGACCATGACCACCTTCGTGGACCGCGTCGAACTGCATGTCGCCGCGGGTAACGGGGGCCACGGCTGTGCCTCCGTGCACCGGGAGAAGTTCAAGCCCCTGGGCGGCCCGGACGGCGGCAACGGCGGCCGTGGCGGCGACGTGATCCTGGTCGTCGACCAGTCGGTCACGACGCTGCTCGACTACCACCACTCCCCGCACCGCAAGGCCACCAACGGCAAGCCCGGCGAGGGCGGCAACCGTGCCGGCAAGGAGGGCGAGGACCTGGTCCTGGCCGTCCCGGACGGCACCGTGGTGCTCGACAAGCAGGGCAACGTGCTGGCCGACCTCGTCGGCGAGGGCACGTCCTTCGTCGCCGCCCAGGGCGGCCGCGGCGGCCTCGGCAACGCGGCGCTGGCCTCGGCCCGCCGCAAGGCCCCCGGCTTCGCGCTGCTGGGCGAGCCGGGCGACGCCGGGGACGTCGTCCTCGAGCTCAAGACCGTCGCCGACGTGGCCCTGGTCGGCTACCCGAGCGCCGGCAAGTCCTCGCTGATCTCGGTGATGAGCGCCGCCAAGCCGAAGATCGCCGACTACCCCTTCACCACCCTGGTCCCGAACCTGGGCGTGGTGACGGCCGGCTCGACGGTCTACACCGTCGCCGACGTCCCCGGCCTCATCCCGGGGGCCAGCCAGGGCAAGGGCCTGGGCCTGGAGTTCCTGCGCCACGTCGAGCGCTGCAGCGTGCTGGTCCACGTGCTGGACACCGCCACCCTGGAGTCCGACCGCGACCCGGTCTCCGACCTCGACGTCATCGAGGAGGAGCTCCGCAGCTACGGCGGCGGCCTGGACAAGCGCCCCCGGCTGGTCGTCCTCAACAAGATCGACGTGCCGGACGGCAAGGACCTCGCCGAGATGGTCCGCCCCGACCTGGAGGAGCGCGGCTACCGCGTCTTCGAGGTGTCCGCGGTGGCCCGCACGGGGCTCAAGGAGCTCTCCTTCGCGCTGGCCGAGCTGGTGGCCAAGCACCGCGCCCGCAAGCCCAAGGACGAGGCGACCCGCATCGTCATCCGGCCCAAGGCGGTGGACGACTCCGGCTTCACCGTCACCCGTGAGGAGGACGGCCTGTACCGCGTCCGCGGCGAGAAGCCGGAGCGCTGGGTGCGGCAGACGGACTTCAACAACGACGAGGCCGTGGGCTTCCTGGCCGACCGCCTCAACCGCCTCGGCGTCGAGGCGGCCCTGATGAAGGCGGGCGCCCGGTCCGGCGACGGCGTCGCCATCGGCCCCGAGGACAACGCCGTGGTCTTCGACTGGGAGCCGACGGTCACCGCCGGCGCCGAGATGCTCGGCCGCCGCGGCGAGGACCACCGCTTCGAGGAGCCCCGCCCCGCCGCCCAGCGCCGCCGCGACCGCCAGGCCGAGCGCGACGACGCCACCCAGGAGTTCGAGGACTTCAAGCCTTTCTAGTCACTCCGACACACCGAATTCCGGCCGGATCCGCCCCGCTCAGCGGGGAGATCCGGCCGGATCTGTTTTTGATACACCTGTTCGCCGATTAGCGCATATGGGTCGAGAATCGAAAGAATGTATTCCGCTTGTGCGTCCTGGTACGCAGGCGGAATGCGTGTGAGCAGGTTGTTTGCGGGAAACGAAACCACGAAGGCAGTGTGGTACCAAGTGGTGGGGGATCACCCGATCTCCCGAGCCCGGACCGCTGATGCCAAGGATGGAATCTCCCGTGTCGCAGCGCATAACCGTTCCTCGCACGACCGCAGTGATCCTCGCCGGCGGAACCGGGCAGCGGGTCGGGCTGCAGATTCCCAAGCAGCTGATCAAGATCGCCGGAAAGGCGGTCATCGAGCACACCCTGCACACGTTCGAACAGACCGATTCCATCGACGACGTGGTGGTCCTGATGGCGCCCGGCTACGTGCCGGACGTCGAGCGGATCGTGGAGCGCGCGGGGTTCACCAAGGTGCGGCGGATCGTCGAGGGCGGCGCCACCCGCAACGAGACCACCCGGCGCGCCATCGAGGTGCTGGGGGAGGGCCTCGCCGAGGGGGAGGACCTCGACGTCCTCTTCCACGACGCGGTGCGCCCGCTGCTCGGGCGTCGGGTCATCGACGCGTGCGTGCGCGCACTGGAGCGCTACCAGGCGGTGGACGTGGCGATCCCGTCGGCGGACACCATCATCGTCACCCGCACCCACGGGGAGGACGGGGAGTTCATCACCGAGATCCCTGACCGCTCCCGGCTGCGCCGCGGCCAGACGCCCCAGGCGTTCAAGCTCTCGACGATCCGTCACGCCTACGAGATCGCCGCCCAGGACCCTCACTTCCAGGCCACCGACGACTGCTCGGTGGTCCTCAAGTACCTGCCCGACGTGCCCATCCACGTGGTCGCCGGCGACGAGTACAACATGAAGGTCACCCAGCCGGTGGACGTCTTCATCGCCGACAAGCTCTTCCAGCTGGCCTCCACGGCGGCCCCGGAGCCCCGCGGCGAGGAGTGCTACCGGGAGCTGCTCACCGGGCGCACGGTGGTGGTCTTCGGCGGCTCCTACGGCATCGGCAAGGACGTCGCGGACCTCGCCGCGGGGTACGGCGCCTCGGTGTACGCGCTGAGCCGCTCCACCACCGGCACGCACGTGGAGAACGCCGAGGACGTCGAGAAGGCGCTCAGCAAGGCTTACGCGGAGAGCGGCCGGATCGACTACGTCATCAACACGGCCGGCGTGCTGCGCATCGGCAGGCTCGACGAGACGGACAACGACACCATCCTGGAGGCCCTGCGGGTCAACTACCTGGCTCCCGTGCAGATCGCCCGCGCGGCGTACCGGTACCTCGCCGCGACCAAGGGCCAGCTGCTGCTCTACACCTCCAGCAGCTACACCCGGGGCCGCGCCGACTACAGCCTCTACTCCTCCACCAAGGCGGCGGTCGTCAACCTCACCCAGGCGCTGGCCGACGAGTGGGCCGCCGACGGGGTGCGGGTCAACTGCGTCAACCCCGAACGCACGGCGACACCCATGCGGACGAAGGCCTTCGGCCAGGAGCCGGTGGACTCGCTCCTCTCCTCCCGGGCGGTCGCCCGGACCTCGCTGGACGTGCTGCTCTCCGACCTCACCGGTCACGTCATCGACGTGCGGCAGCAGGATCCGACGGCGGTCGCCGGCCAGGCGTCCGGCTTCGAGCAGGCACTCGCTACTGTTCTTGACCGGCACGACGGCGTGGCATAATCGGCCGCAATTGCCAGAAATCGTTCAGGCCTCTGTGGCTGCATCGAGAGGTGCGACGGCAGGGGCCTGATCACCTGAACAGCTGAATACCGCACGAGTCGCACCAATCGGGAAAACGCACGGTCTTTTCCGGAACTGTCGGAGTTATGCGCCCACCGTTCACGCACCAAGCCGGCACCTCTCCAGGAGCAAGGTCAGACGTGATATCGACAGCCGTTCGCGCCGCCCGGGTGGGCAGCGTGGGGGAACTGGTCGCCGCGGCCGCCCTCATCGTGGTGGGCTTCCCCGCCCTGATGATCGCCGCGCTGCTGCCGAACATCCCCCTGTTCTCCGTCGCCGCCGCCGTGACCTACGGGGCCGACCACTACCTGCACCGCCGCAACAGCTACCTGGTCAACCGGCTCAGCATGGTGCGGGCGGGCCTGGCCATCCGCTTCCTGGTGCGCCAGCTGATCCTGGTCCTGCTGCTGGCCCGGCTGGGGCTGGCGTACGGGGTGTTCTTCTACGCCCTGGTCGCCTGCTTCATCAGCTTCTACGGACTGCAGGCGGTGCACGGCGCGCTGGTGGCGCTGATCAGGATCCGGCGCACGCTGCCGGTGGCCACCCGGAACATCGCCCTGGCGACGGCCGTCCGGATACCGGACGCCCCCTCGCGGCGCCTGCTGCATCGTTCCGGCGAGAAGATGCTCCACCTCGACCTGCCGGTCTTCGTGGGCGGCCTGCTCTCCGCCTTCCTCGGCCAGGGCCTGTGGGGCGGCCTCGGCATCGTCGCCACCCTCGGTCTGGGCGGGCTCTACACCGTGGTCCTGCTGCCGTACCTGATCGGGCCGCGCCGCGCCCCCTCGGCCGAGTCGGTGCTCGACGCGATGGAGACCTGGCTGCGCGCCTACCGGCCGGAGACGGTCCTGTACTTCTCCGGGGCCAAGGAGTCGGCCTACCAGGTCAACATGTGGCTGGAGACCATGGAGCGGCTGGACACCCGGCCGCTGATCGTCCTGCGGGAGCGGGTCGTGCTGGAGCGGCTCGCGCCCACCACCGTCCCGGTGGTCTGCGTGCCCGGCGGCGTCCACCTGATGAACCTCGACCTGTCCACGGTCCGGGTGGCGCTGTACGCGGCCAACGTCGGCAAGAACATCCACCTGTTGCGGGTGCCGACCATGAAGCACGCCTTCATCGGCCACGGCGACAGCGACAAGGTCGCCAGCGTCAACCCGTACAGCAAGGTCTACGACGAGGTCTGGACGGCCGGCCGGGCCGGGCGCGACCGGTGGGCCGTGGTGGACGTCGGGGTCCGCGACGAGGACGTCGTCGAGGTCGGCCGCCCGCAGCTGGCCCCCATCCGGGCCGGCCGCCGGGAGCGGACCGGGGTGCCGACGGTGCTCTACGCGCCCACCTGGGAAGGCTGGGACGACGCCCCCGGCAACACCTCCCTGATGGCGGCCGGCGAGAACATCGTCCGGCGGCTGCTGGCGGCGGACCGGCCGGTGCGGGTGCTGTACAAGCCGCACCCCTTCACCGGCACCCGCAGCCCCAGGGCGAAGGAGGCCCACGAGCGGCTCACCGCGCTGGTGGAGCAGGCGGCCGCCGCGCGGGCACTGGACCCCGGCTTCGTCCGTGACGAGGCGGCGGTGGAGGCGGCGCGGGAGGAGCTGGCCCGCATCGAGGCGCGGCTCGCCGAGCTCTCCGGCGGCGGGACCGACGGCGACGAGGCGGTGGCCACCCGGGACGGGGTGGCGGACCTCACGGTCTACGACGAGATCGCCCGGCTGCGCGCGCGGTGGAACGACGCGTACTGGCGGTCCTTCCCCGAGTGGGAGCACCGGGTGATCACCGGGGCCGAGCCGCTGCTGTACGACTGCTTCAACGTCTCCGACGCGATGGTCTCCGACATCTCCAGCGTGGTCTCCGACTTCATCGCCAGCGGCAAACCGTACGCGGTGGTGGACTCGGCCGGCCTGGGGGCGGAGGAGTTCGTCCGGCAGAACACCGCGGTCCGCGCGGCGGTGATCCTCTCCAACGAGGCGACGGAGCTGGAGGAGCTGCTCGCGGCGGTACGGGACCCGGCGGCGGACGTCCTCGCCGGGGCGCGGCGCGAGCTCAAGGAGTACCTGCTGGGGGCGGACGAGCCGCCGTCCCTGGTCCGGTTCAACGCGGCCGTCGCCGCCCTCGCCCTCAAGGCCGAGGCCCGCAACCTCGGCCAGGCCCGCGCCGGCGCCCCCGCCGAGGTCCCCAGCCACTGACCCCCGTCGACGCCCCCGGCGCCGCCCTCGGGGCGACGGGGGCGTCGACGGAGGCCACACGTTGACGAAGGCGCCCCCGAAGGCTGACGACGGCTGCCTCCCGACTCGATGTCACAGCGCTGTTATATTAGCGCTGTGACATCCTCGGACCCCACCACGCGACCCGACCCCTGGCACTCCCTGCACGAGCTCCTGGCGGCCATGGACGCAGAGATCGAGCAGGTCTACGTGGAGCGCGGCATCGAGGGCGTGCGGCCGCGGTTCGCCTATCCGTTGATCCGGCTCGCCCACACCGGACCCCTGACCATCCGCGAGCTGGCGCAGTCGCTGGACCGTTCGCACTCCGCGATCAGCCAGACCGTCGCGGCGATGCGCAAGGAAGGTCTCGTCACCTCCGAGCCCGGGCCCGACGCCCGTACCCGGCGGATCGACCTGACTGAGCGCGGCCGCTCCCTGGTGCCGTTCCTGGAGGCGGAGTGGCGCGCCACCCACGCCACGGTCGCCGAGCTGGACGGCGAGGTCCCGTACGCCATGACCGCCGTCGTCGAGGAGGTGCGGCGGGCGCTGGAGCGCCGGTCGATGCGGCGGCGGATCCTCCACCACCTGGCTGAGCCCCCTCGATGAGCCGGCGCCTCGGCCCGCGGTTCCTCGACACCCGCCCGCTGCGCGGCAGCCGGCCGTTCCGCGACCTGTGGATCGGCACCTCCGCCGCGCAGTTCGGCGGGCAGGCGGCCACCGTGGCGGTACTGGCCCAGGTCTGGGAACTGACCCGCAGCCCGGTGGGCACCGGCGCCATCGGGCTGGCCACCGGCGTGCCGATGGTCCTGTTCGGGCTGATCGGCGGCACGGTGGCGGACGCCTTCGACCGCCGCACGGTGGTGCGGGCCACCACCACGGGCCAGCTGCTGGCCGCCGCCGGGTTGTGCGTCCAGGCCCTGGCGGAGAATCGGAGCGTGCCGGTGCTGCTCGCCCTGGTGGCCGTGGGGGCGAGCTGCGGCGCGCTCGGCGCTCCCGCCCGGCGTACCTTCCCGGTCCGGCTGCTGCCGGACGACCAGGTCGCGGCCGGGCTCGCGCTGACCAGCGTCTCGTTCCAGGCGGCGATGCTGACCGGCCCCGCGGCGGCCGGGCTGGTCATCGCCCACTGGGGCTACGCCGGCGCCTACGCGGTCCAGGCCGCGGCCGTGGCGGTCTCGGCGCTCGCGCTGCTCCGCCTGCCCGCCATGCCGCCCGCGGGAGCCGGGACGGGAGACGGCAGGCCCCGGCCGGAGCGTGGCGGTTGGCGGATCGTGCTGCGCCGCCCGACGCTGTGGGGCTCGATGGCCACCGACCTGTCCGCGACGCTGCTCGCCATGCCCGTCGCGCTCTTCCCGCTGGTCAACGAGGTCCGCTACGGGGGTCATCCGCAGACCCTCGGCCTGTTCCTCTCGGCCGTGGCGGTCGGGGGGATCACGGCCGGTCTGCTGTCCGGCACGGTCACGCGCCGCCGCCGTGCCGGCCTGGTCCAGCTGTCCGCGGCGGTGGTCTGGAGCCTGGCGCTCGCCGGTTTCGGCCTGACGGGACCTCTGTGGGCGGCCCTCGGATGCCTGGCGGTGGCGGGCGCGGCCGACACCGTGTCCGTGGTCACCCGTGGCGCCCTGGTCCAGCGGGAGGCCCCGGACGCGTACCGGGGGCGGGTCTCCTCGGTGGAGCACGTCATCGGCGTCGCGGGCCCCGAGCTCGGCAACCTCCGTGGCGGCCTGCTGGCCTCGGCCACCTCTGCGTCGGTCTCCCTGGTCCTCGGCGGGCTCTCCGCCGCCCTGGCGATCGGCGCCGTCTGGGCGCTCAACCCGCCCCTGCGCGGCTACCGCACACCGTCCGGCTCCGCCGCCGCTGAGCCGCACGCCCCCGCGGGCGGCGGAGCGGCTCCGGCCGCCGAACAGGTGCACTGACTCCGTCCGCCGCGCCGCCGCGCCGCCGCGCCGCCGCGCCGCCGCCGTCCGGCCGTGATGCCGCCGTCCGGCCGTGATGCCGCCGTCCGCCGCGCTGCCGCCCTACGCCTCAAATGCCGCAGTCCGTCGCGGTGCCGCCGCCGTACGCCCGGTGACGCGGGGCCCGCCGTGCCCGCCGGGTGCGGACATGGCACCGCCCGGGTGCCGCGTCCGGGACGGGACGGGCACCCGGGCGGGCCGGGGCGGGGAGGGTCAGCCGGTGGTGAGTTCGGGGTCGCCCGAGGGGGCGGCGGCCCGCTGGCCGGGGATGTGGGCCTCCCGCTCGGTCATCCGGCGGCGGTGCTGCAGCGCGGACTCGCACAGCGCCCGCATCGCCTCGTTGAACCGCACCTGCGACGGCGGCTCGGAGGGCCCGAGCAGTCGCAGCTTCAGCTCCGCGCGAGCCTCCTGCAGGTCGTCCAGCTCGGGGTCGCGCACCAGCTCCAGCAGCGCCGGCACACCCGCCGCGTCCGGCGTCAGCACCGTCGCCGCCCGCACCGTCGGGAACGCCTCGCGGAAGGCGGTCTCGCTCAGCCCGGAGGTGTTGGCCACCGCGTACGGCTTGCCGCTCGCCATGTAGTCCGAGATCACGCTGGACACGTCGCTGATCAGCAGGTCCGCCCGGTTGAAGCAGGTCTGGATGTCGGGACGCGCGTCCGTGACGATCTGGTGCTCCCACTCGGGCAGCGCCGCCCAGTAGGCCTCCACCCAGGCGGAGGTGGCCGCGGTGACCGCGGCGGCGCGCCCCGGCTCCGGGGCGGTCTGCAGCATCATCCGCTCCAGGTTGTCCGCGGACTCCCGGAACGTGGAGGTGGTGAGCCGGTCCAGCTCCGCCGTCCGCCGCGCCAGCTCGGCCACGGCCTCCGGGCCGGGACGCGGGCCGGTGCGCTCGCGGTTGGCGGCCAGGATCAGCTCACGGATGCGCAGGTCGGCGGCGCCGGCCCGCGGGTCGACCGAACCGGTCAGCGGGTGCGGCTTGTAGACCAGGCGGACCTTGGGGTCGGCCAGCAGCGCCCGGACCAGGTTCTCGCCGGCCGCGACCACCGAGGTGTTGCCCGGGTTGCCGTCCCAGCCCTCCCAGGTGGGGGCGTACAGGACGTCGGTGTACTCGCCCTGCGGGGCGCCCTTGTAGGTGACGATCCCGTCCAGCTGCGGACGGCCGATCTCCACGATGTCCTTGTCCTCGACGCCGACGTCGGCCAGCGCGTACCGCTCGCGGGCCTCGGGACCGGCCACCCACACCTCGTCGTACGCCTTGGCGTACGGGTTGCAGGAGGACAGCTTGTCGCTCTCGCCGTGGTTGACGAAGGTGTGCTTGATCGTCGGGATGCGCAGCACCTGCGAGGTCTTGCCCGAGTTCGACGGGTGGATCAGGGCCTGGAGCGTGGAGTGCTCCAGGCGCATCAGGTGGTGGACCTGCGGCAGGCAGACGATCGGGATGTCGGTCGCGGTGATCTTCTGCATCATGAAGCGCTCGCGCAGCACGATCACCGGGCGCCCGTCCAGCTTCGCCAGCGAGTCGAGCCACATGTTCGCCTGGTAGGCGGAGGCGGCTCCGCCGGAGAAGTACATGCCGTGGGTCGGCTTGTACTCGGCCAGCCACTTGTCGAACCACTTGAGCACCGCGGCCTCGGACGGCGAACGGCGGCCCGGCAGCAGGTGGCTGCCCAGCACGACCAGGCCGGCCAGCGCGGCGAGCGCGGAGACCCCGACGCCGGCGACGCCCCACAGCGCCTCGCCGCTCGCCCCGGCGCCCAGCAGGCCCGCGGTGGCGGGCAGGCCGAGGATCAGCAGCCGGTGCCCGGGACGGCGCAGCAGCAGCGCGGGCGGGGCGGCGGTCAGCGGCAGACCGGAGGTGTCGATGTTCCTGGTGAGCACCGGAGTGGTGCGCGCCCGGCGGACGACCACCGAGACGGCCTGGATCGCGAAGTGCAGCCCGTAGAACGCGAGCAGCACCAGCAGCGGCGCGGCCAGCCCGCTCTCGTCGTTCTGCTCCTGGAGGCGGACCAGGGCGACGACGATCAGCAGGTCCCGCAGCAGATGGCGCACCGTGGTGTCCACGTGCATCTTGGCGAACATCGCGACCAGGCCCCGCTGCGAGCGGTAGAGGAACACCTCGACGGCGATGGAGACGACCGCAGCCGCGATCATGGCGGGCACGTTCGGGACCACGGCCGTGACGGCGAGTGTGAGGAACGACACCGCCAGAAGAGCGGTGACCATGCCTCGTTCGGCGGTCTGCCGACGGGGGACGGGTGTGGGCACTGCGTCACTCCAAAGGGCTGCGCGGACGTGTTGCGTCTAGGGACTCAGTTTCAACGCGCTTGAACGCTCCGACGACACGCCTCGGACGCCCGTGCACGGATCAAGACCTGCGCGGGGTCCGCGGGCGTCACGTCCGTGGGATGGAACGCACGCGCGCCGCGACGTCCGGGTCGCGTAGATTGCCGGACGGGCAGCTGAGAACCAGGTGAGGGGACAACGTTCAAGGTGACAGGGGCAAGGCAGGCCGTGACCGGGGCTCGCAGGATCGTCGTCAAGGTGGGTTCCTCGTCGTTGACCACGGCTGAGGGCGGCCTGGACGCCGACCGGGTCGACGCGTTGGTCGACGTCCTGGCGGCGGGCAGGGACGGTGGCGAGAGGGATGTCGTCCTGGTTTCCTCCGGTGCCATCGCTGCGGGACTCGCCCCTCTGGGTCTGCGTCGCCGGCCCCGCGACCTGGCCCGGCAGCAGGCAGCAGCCAGCGTGGGGCAAGGCCTGCTGGTTGCTCGCTACACCGCGTCCTTCGCACGCTACGGCGTGCGGGTGGGTCAGGTGCTGCTGACGGCCGATGATACGAGTCGGCGTGCCCACCACCGTAACGCAGCCCGAACGCTCGACAAATTGCTCGCCATGGGAGCGCTGCCGGTTGTCAACGAGAACGACACGGTAGCGACCGACGAGATCCGTTTCGGGGACAACGACCGCCTTGCGGCGCTTGTCGCCCATCTTGTCCGTGCCGACCTCCTGGTCCTCCTGTCCGACGTGGACGGGCTGTACGACGGCGACCCCGCGCGCCCCGGCACCTCCCGGCTGAGCGAGATCCGCGGCCCCGAGGACCTCGAGGGCGTGGAGATCGGGAGCGCCGGCAAGGCCGGGGTGGGCACCGGCGGGATGGTCACCAAGGTGGAGGCCGCCAGGATCGCCGCCGAGGCCGGGATCCCGGTGGTCCTCACCAGCGCCAGCCGGGCCGCGGACGCGCTGAAGGGCCGGGACACCGGCACCTACTTCCACGCCACCGGCAACCGCTCGGCCGACCGCCTGCTGTGGCTCGAGCACGCCTCCGCGCCGCAGGGGTCCCTGACCCTGGACGACGGCGCCGTGCGGGCCGTCGTGGAGCGGCGCACCTCGCTGCTGCCGGCCGGCATCGCGGGGGTCGAGGGCGACTTCCACGCCGGTGACCCGGTCGAGCTGCGGGACGGCGAGGGCCGGGCCGTGGCCCGCGGTCTGGTGAACTTCGACGCACGTGAGATTCCCCGCCTGATCGGCCGCTCGACCAGGGAACTGGCACGCGATCTCGGCCCCGCCTACGAACGAGAGGTCGTACACAGGGACGACCTGGTGCTGCTGCGCCGCTGAGGCGGGCGGCGGCTTTCGGCCCGGGTGGCCGGAATCCGGTGGGGGACGTTCCGTAAAACGGCCCCACGGAGCGCCGTCGCCTGCTGCACTGGTGGGGGTCACACACGCCAGGGCAGCAGCCGGGCGACCACCGTGAGCACCGTGCGAAGGAGGCCGTTGTGAGACGAGTGCGCCCGGGATCGGCGGCGTCCCGCCCGGCCGGCGGGGGAGCGGCGCCGCGGCGCGGCCTCACCAGCGTCTCGCCCGGCGACCTGTTCCAGGGCGGTCCGTCCGTGCCCGAGGAACTCCCGCGGCTGTGGCACGTCACCCTGAGCGTCTCCGGCGCCGAGGTGCCGCTGCCGGAGGTCCGGCGGGCGCTGGAGCAGCTGGCCCACGACCACCCCTTCCTGCTGACCAGCCGCTACGCCACCGGCCACGCGGAGATCCGTTACTGGGAGGAGGCCCGCGATCTGCACGACGCGGCCGCGGTCGCGCTGCGGCTGTGGGGCGAGCACCGGCGGACGGCCAACCTGCCGCGGTGGGAGATCGTCGGCCTTGAGGTCGTCGACCGCGAGACCTACCACCTGCGGGTGGCCGCCGGACAGGGTCCGCCCCCGGCCACCCGGATGGGCGTCCACCCCTTCTGACCTCGCGCGCGGGGCCTCCCGGCATCGCCCGCCGGGGCGCCCCGACCGCCAGGTGGAACGGTCGTCGCCGGACGCCCCCGCGGCGCTACCCTTCGCGGTATGAGCACGCTCACGACGACCGCAGCCGCAACGGAGTCCACGGAGCCCACGGTGACCGGTGTGGCCCGCCGGGCCCGCACCGCCTCCGCCGACCTGGCCCCGCTCCCGCGCTCCCGCAAGGACGCCGCCCTGCACGCCGTGGCGGACGCCCTCGAGGCCCGCGTCGCGGAGATCGTCGAGGCCAACGCCGAGGACGTGGCGCGCGCCCGCGCGGCCGGCACCGCCGAGTCCGTCATCGACCGGCTGACGCTCACCCCGGAGCGGATCGCCGCCATCGCCTCGGACGTGCGCGACGTGGCCGCGCTGCCGGACCCGGTCGGCGAGGTCGTCCGCGGCTCCACGCTGCCCAACGGCATCGACCTGCGCCAGGTCCGCGTCCCGCTCGGCGTGGTCGGCATCATCTACGAGGCCCGCCCCAACGTCACCGTGGACGCCGCCGCGCTCTGCCTGAAGTCGGGCAACGCGGTGCTGCTGCGCGGCTCGTCCTCCGCCTACTCCTCCAACACCGCTCTCGTGGCCGTCCTGCGCGACGCGGTCGAGGCCTCCGGGCTGCCGGCCGACGCGGTGCAGCTGGTGCCGGGCGAGAGCCGTGAGTCGGTGCACGAGCTGATGCGCGCCCGCGGCCTGGTGGACGTCCTCATCCCGCGCGGCGGCGCCTCGCTGATCCGCACCGTCGTCGAGCAGTCCACCGTCCCGGTGATCGAGACCGGCACCGGAAACTGCCACGTCTACGTGGACGCGGACGCCGACCTGGACATGGCGGTGGAGATCCTGCTCAACTCCAAGGCCCACCGGGTCAGCGTCTGCAACTCCGCCGAGACCCTGCTGGTCCACCGGGACGTCGCCGAGGCCTTCGTGCCGCGCGCCCTGGCGGCCCTCGCCGGGGCCGGGGTGACCGTGCACGGCGACGAGCGGGTGCGCGCGCTGGCCGGGGAGACCAAGGCCACCGTCGTGGAGGCCACCGAGGAGGACTGGGAGACCGAGTACCTCTCCTACGACATCGCCGCCGCGGTGGTCGATTCGCTGGACGCCGCCGTCGCGCACATCCGCCGCTGGAGCTCCGGCCACACCGAGGCGATCGTCACCACCTCCCAGCAGGCGGCACGCCGCTTCACCCAGCTGGTCGACTCCACCACCGTCGCGGTGAACGCCTCCACCCGGTTCACCGACGGCGGTCAGTTCGGCTTCGGCGCGGAGATCGGCATCTCCACCCAGAAGCTGCACGCCCGGGGACCGATGGGCCTCCCGGAGCTGACCAGCACCAAGTACATCGTCACCGGGGACGGGCACGTCCGCCCCTGACGTCGTCCGGCGCCCCGTGACGTCGTCCGGCGTCCCGTGGCGCCGGTCCGGGCGGTCACGAGCCCTTCGCCGAATTTCCGTACGGTCTGCCCAAATTGACCCGGCACGTCTACTCTGGAGCGGTGGCGGAGGACGTGGGGGGCACGCCGTTCCCTGACGGCGGAGGACCTGACGACGACCAGGACCGCGGGGCGCCGGACGAGGAGTTCGCCCCCGTGGTCTTCGACGAGGACTTCGTGCGGGCGGCCCCGGTCCACGAGCCGACGGCCGTCGAGCGCCTGGTGGCGGCCGCCCAGGCACGGGCCGAGGCCTCCGAGGCGGAGGCCGCGCGCCGGGCCCGCCTGGCCGGCGGTCCCGGGCCCGACGAGGACCGCCACGACGAGGCCACCGGCCCCGAGGAGTTCGGCCTCGCCCACATCCCTCCCGGCCTCGGCGGCCCCGACGCCTCCTCCCGTGAGTTCGTCGCCCGCACCGGCCAGGACCCCGGCGGTCCGGGTATGCCCGGAGGCGACGCGGCGGCCGACTTCGCGCCGGGACTGTTCGGCCGTCCGGGCGGTTCCGTCCGGCCGGGAAGATGGCACCGGCCGGTCGCCTGGGTGCTCGCCCTGGTGATGGGAATGGGCATGGTCGCGCTGGCCTTCAGCGCCGTCCACCGCGGCTCCGCCGGGCAGACCGGCCAGGTCCCGCCACCCGTCTCGACCCGTCCCACACCGGCGCCCGCCCCGGACACCGCGGTCGGACCGTCCGCCTCCGCCGAGTACTCCAGACCCCCCGTGCAGGCCGTCCCGCGCACCCCCGCCGCCACACCCTGACCGCCCCGTCCCGCGTGCGCCGCGGACGGCGGGAGCGGCAGATGGCCCGGACGGGGGCGTTTACCGCGAGGCGGCAGAACCCACTCTGAAAGTATGGGCGGGCCCGGAGAGCCACCCGACGGCACACCCGACGGCGCCGCGGGCGGCAGCGAGGACGAGTACCGATCCGTCGTCTTCGACGAATCGTTCGTCAAGGCTGCCCGCCTCCAGGAGTACAGCGCGCAGGAACGTCTCGCCGATCACTCGCCGCCGGTACGGACCCGGCCCACCGGAATCCACCGGCTCTCCCGGCAGGCCCTGGTGCTGGCCCTGCTGGTCATGATCGCCTTCGTCACCGCCGTCTACCTGGGCGTGCGCTCCCCCCACCTGCCGTCCTCCGCCCGCCGGGTCGCCGACCCGGTGCGGGTGACCGTCGTCCCGCTGGCCCCTCCGCAGGCCGTGCCCGGCGCCGGCGACGCGGACCGGCTCTACGAGGCGAGCCCGGCGCGCGCCTACGAGACCGGGGAGAAGGGCGTCACGATGCCTCCCGCCCGGCGTACCGAGCACTTCTCGGACGGCCAGGTCATCGCCGCGCTCGCCGCGGCCCGGGACTACGTCATCGGCTCCTCGCTCGACCCGAAGGTGCTGATGGGCGACGCCACCCGCTCGGTGCGGGTGCTGCTCGACCCCGACCAGTTCGACCAGTTCGACCGGAGCATGGGCGAGAGCGCCAAGGGCGCGGCCGCGGACGCGGAGGAGGCCGACGCGGACGCCTCCGCGCCGCTGGGCTGGCTGGTCCGCTTCGACCCCACCCGGGTACGGCTCGCCGACCCGGAGATCCGGGTGCACGGCACCTTCAAGGTCGTCGAACGCGGCGCGGCCACCCTGGAGGTGGTCGCCGACCACGTCTTCGTCTACGCCCTGGCCAAGGCCGGGGACGACCGCGCCACCCGGGCGGACGGGGCCGACCGCGCCCAGGGGCCGGGCAGGGCCGACGACGGCGGCAAGAAGAAGGAGCAGGTCTCCCTGTTCACCGTGCGGCGCGAGGTGCGGCTTCGGTTCGACCCGGACAACCTGCGGCTGCGCCAGGTGCGGGTGGTGGCCGCCTCGGTGCAGGCGGGGCCGCTGTCCTGCACCGGGGACCCCGACCAGGTGCTGCGTCCGCTGCTCGCCGGCCAGCGGGCCGACGAGGCCGCGCCGCCGGGCACCGACCCGTACCGGGCCGCCAGCCCGACCGGACTGTGCGGCACCCTCTCCCCGGCGGCGATGCCCAAACTCTGACCCGGCCGCAGTTGCCCCGCGGCCCGGGGCGGTCCGGGCCCGCCGGCGTCACTCCCCGCCGAAGCCCCGGCGTATGCGGTCCGTGGCGCCGCCGACCAGCTTCATCAGCGGGTCGGCGGAGGTACGGACGGTCTCCGCGTAGCTGGCCGCCGACTCGCGGAAGGCGTCCGTCACCGAGGCGTCCTTGTCCTCCTCGCGCCGCGGGTAGTGGCCGTCCATCAGCCGCTGGTAGTCCCGCGAGGACGCCCAGCGCTTGAGCTCGGCGGCCCGCACCGTGGTGAACGGGTGGGAGCGCGGCAGCACGTTGAGGATCTTCAGCACCGAGTCGCGCAGGTCGCCGCCCGCCTCGTACTCCTCGGCCTGGCGCAGGAAGGCGTCCACGTTCATCTCGTGCAGGTGGTTGCCGCCGGCCAGCTTCATCAGGCCGCGCATCGACGCGTGGACGTCCTGGCCGACCAGCAGGCCCGCGCGGTCCGCGGACAGCTCGGACTTGCGGAACCACTCGCGCAGCGCCGTCACGATCGCCATCACCGCGACGCTGCCCAGCGGGATCCACGAGACGCGGACCGCCAGGGTGGTGAGGAAGAGCAGCACCGTGCGGTAGACGGCGTGACCGGAGAGCGCGTGCCCGGCCTCGTGGCCGACGACCGCGCGCATCTCCTCCTCGTCGAGCAGCTCGACCAGGCCCGTGGTCAGCACGATGACCGGCTCGTCCAGACCCACGCACATCGCGTTGGGCTTCGGGTCCTGGGTCACGTACATCGCCGGGACCTTGGGCATGTCGAGGATGTAGCAGGCGTCCCGCAGCATGTCGTGCAGGTGCGGGAACTGCTCGTCGCTCACCCGGACGGAGTCGGACAGGAAGAGCAGACGCAGACTGCGCTCGGGGATCAGGCCGCTGAGGGCCTTGAAGACCGTGTCGAAACCGCTGAGCTTGCGCAGCGCGACCAGCGCGGAGCGGTCCGCCGGGTGCTCGTAGGCCCGGGACGACAGCCCCGGGAAGCGCCGCCGGCTGCGCGCCGCCGTGTGCTGCTCCCGCTCGGTGTTGTCCTCGCCCGGCATCAGGCCCCCCGCCCGTGTCGTCCACCCACTGCGCGACCGGCCGGCGCGGCCGGTGCTGCTGTGGGTAGGACGAGCGGGCGGGGCCGATGGTTCCCGCGACCGACCGGCGCTTACGATGAGCCGACGTCCTTACCCAGCCCATACGGATTGGTCCAGCCGAAGATGAGCTTTCAGCAGAGCGCCGCGCAGTTGGTCACCCTCGCCTCGGAAGGCGGCGAGGGCGGTCACCACATGAACCTCAACCCCCTGCTGCCGGGCCTCGGCGCCTTCGTGATCCTCCTGCTGCTGCTCTTCATCACCGTGAGCTTCAACCGCGACCGGTGAACCGGAACGACTGATCCCGTGACCCGTCCGCAGGTGGGAGAGGTCGAGGTCAAGCTTCCCCGACCGGGCCGGTAGGGTCTGCACGCATGGGAGAGCAGGACATGCCTGCCGGTCCGGCCGGCGTCCCGGCCGCCGGCCGGGCCGACAGGGGAGGACGCCGCCGCCTGGGCGTGATGGGCGGCACGTTCGACCCGATCCACCACGGGCACCTGGTGGCGGCCAGTGAGGTCGCCGCCGCCTTCGGCCTGGACGAGGTCGTCTTCGTGCCCACCGGCCGGCCCTGGCAGAAGAGCCACCGGACGGTCACCCCGGCCGAGGACCGTTACCTGATGACGGTCATCGCCACCGCCGAGAACCCGCAGTTCTCGGTGAGCCGCATCGACATCGACCGCGGCGGTCCGACGTACACCACGGACACGCTGCGCGACCTGAGCGCGCTCAACCCGGACACCGATCTCTTCTTCATCACGGGCGCGGACGCGCTCGCCCAGATCCTCACCTGGCGGGACGCGGACGAGCTCTTCTCCCTCGCGCACTTCATCGGCGTGACGCGGCCGGGACACACCTTGCACGACCCCGGGCTCCCCGAGGGCGGTGTCTCGCTCGTCGAGGTGCCCGCTCTCGCCATCTCCTCCACGGACTGCCGTGCGAGAGTCGCCAAGGGCGCCCCCGTCTGGTATCTGGTGCCGGACGGAGTCGTGCGCTACATCGACAAGCGCCAGCTGTACCGCGGCGAGTGAGCCGAGAGGGGCACCGGTGAACGACCGATACGACGCGGGACACGCGGGACACGCGGACGGCCAGTACGAACTGGTCGGCTACGACGAGTACGGGCAGCCCGTGTACCGGCAGGCTCCGCGCCAGGCCGGCCCGCAGGGCTACCCGCCCCCGCGGCAGGGCGGCCAGGAGCAGCAGCCGCAGGGCTACGGCTACGACCCGTACGCCTCGGGCGGCGGGCAGCAGCAGCCGCCCACGACCGGGTACGACGCCTACGGGGCGGGCCCCGGCACCGGCCAGCAGGCCCCCGTGCCCCCGGCCGGCCCTCCCTACGGCGGGCAGTACGGCGGTCCGCCGCCCGGCCCCCGGCAGGCCCCCGGCCGTCCCGGCCCCGGAGCGGGCCCCGGACCACAGGGACAGCCCGGGCAGCGGACCGGACCGGGTCAGCAGGCGCAGCACGGTCAGCAGGCGCAGCACGGCCGGCCGTACGGCGGCCCCGGTGCGCCCCTGGGCCGTCCCGGCGTCGCCGAGCGGGACGCCCGCATCCCGCAGCAGGGACCTCCCGGGCAGGCCCCGCGCCGTGACCAGGGAGCCGGGTACGACACCGAGCAGTTCGCCTTCGTCGAGGAGCAGGACGGCGAGTCCGAGGACGTCATCGACTGGCTGCAGTTCACCGAGAACCGCACCGAGCGCCGCGAGGAGGCCAAGCGCCGCGCCCGCGCCCGGATGACGGCGGTCCTCGTGGTGCTGGCCCTGGTCGTGGTCTGCGGCGGCGGCTACCTCTGGTACGCGGGCAAGCTGCCCTTCCTGTCCTCCTCGGACACCGCACAGGGCACGAACGTCGCCGCCGGGGCGCAGAAGCGCGACGTGATCGTCGTCCACCTGCACAGCACCAAGGGCTCGGACACCTCCACCCTGCTGCTGGTGGACAACGCCACCACCGAGCAGGGCAGCGCCGTGCTGCTGCCCAACTCGCTGGCCCTCACCGACCAGGACGGCAACACCACCACGCTCGGCCAGTCCGTCGGCGACGACGGCTCCTCGGGCACCCGCGAGTCCCTGGACACCGTCCTGGGCACGCGGATCGAGGGCACCTGGCGGCTGGACACCCCGTTCCTCCAGATCCTGGTCGACATGGTCGGCCACATCGAGGTCGACACCGACACCGACGTGCCCGACCCGAAGGCCCCGGACGAGGGCCCGCTGGTGCACCAGGGCGAGCAGCAGACCCTCAGCGGCCGGATGGCCTCCGCGTACGCCACCTACCGGGGCGCCGGTGAGCCGCAGAGCGCGCAGCTCGAGCGGTTCGGTCAGGTGATGCAGGGCGTCCTGCGCAAGCTCTCCTCGGACAAGGAGGGCGCCACGCGGACCGTGCAGACGATGGGCCAGATCATCGAGCCGCCGCTCACCGACGAGGACCTCGGCAGCTTCCTCGCCGGTCTCGCCGACCGCGCCAAGGGCGGCGACTACCGCAGCACGGTGCTGCCGGTGGAGCAGGACGGCACGCTCGGCGAGAAGGCCGGGCAGGAGGTCGTCGGCAAGATCCTCGGCGGCCAGGCCAAGAGCCCGGCGGAGGAGGGAGACGGCGTCCGCGTCAGCGTGCGCAACGCCACCGGCGGCAAGACCGACGCCAAGAAGCACCCGCTGGCCGACCTGGCCCGCGTCGCGCTGGTCAACGGCGGTTACACCTACGTCGCCGCGGGCAGCTCGCAGACGGCCGCCACCTCCGAGGTGCGGTACGCCGAGGCAGGGGACAAGGAGAAGGCGGCCGAGGTGGCCCGCACCCTGGGCCTGCCGGACACGGCCGTCGCCAAGGGGAAGACGGCGGCCAACGCCGACGTCACGGTGGTGCTCGGCCAGGACTACGCGCCGGGCTCCTGACCGGCCCGGCCGTGTCGTACGGAGCCGGTCCCGCAGCACCGCGGGGCCGGCTCCGGCCGTCCGGGGCGCGGTGGCGGTGCGGCTTCCGGTGACCGGCGCCGGCGACCGGGCGATCCGGGTCCGTCCGCCGGCGGGCGGCGGGCTGCGGGCAGCGGGCTGCGGACCCCGGCGAACGTGTGGCACGGGCGGCGTGTGGCCATGGCCTCGCGGTGATCCGTGGGGAGGCCCGGGCCGTCCGTGAGACCCTGGACAGGTAGAAGTCCGACGACGGAAAGCCAGGCAGTGACCGCCACCGACCGATCCATCGAGCTCATCACCACCGCCGCCCAGGCCGCGGCAGACAAGCTCGCGCACGACATCATCGCCTACGACGTCAGCGACGTGCTGTCGATCACGGATGCCTTCCTGCTCGCCTCCGCGCCCAACGACCGCCAGGTCAAGTCGATCGTCGACGAGATCGAGGAGCGGCTGAGCAAGGAGCTCGGCGCCAAGCCGGTGCGCCGTGAGGGCGACCGCGACGCCCGCTGGATCCTGCTCGACTACGTCGACATCGTCGTGCACGTCCAGCACAGCGAGGAGCGCGTCTTCTACGCCCTGGAGCGGCTGTGGAAGGACTGCCCCGAGCTGGAGCTCCCGGAGGACGCCAAGGCGACCCGCGGCAAGGCCGAGGAGCACGCCAAGGAGCGGGCCGCGCAGGAGGAGGCCGGCCTCGACGACGGTGACCTCTGGTGACGGTCGGCCCGGGAGAGCTCGCCGCGAGGAGTGCCGGCCGCGGCCGGCGCCTGATCCTTTGGCGCCACGGCCAGACCTCGTGGAACCTGGAGCGCCGCTTCCAGGGCACCACGGACGTCGACCTCACCGACACCGGCCGCGCCCAGGCCCGGCGCGCCGCCCGGCTGCTGGCCGGGCTGTCGCCGGACGCGATCGTCGCCTCCGACCTGCGGCGCGCGGTGGACACCGCCTCCGAGCTGGCCGCCCTGACCGGCCTCGAGGTCGTCCAGGAGGAGGGCCTGCGGGAGACCTACGCGGGCGTCTGGCAGGGCCTCACCCACGACGAGATCCTCGCCCGGCACGGTGAGGAGTACCTGGCGTGGAAGCGGGGCGAGCCGGTCCGGCGCGGCGGCGGCGAGCTGGAGACCGAGGTGGCCGACCGGGCCGCCCCGGTCGTGCTGCGGCACGCCGACAAGCTTCCGGCCGGCGGCACGCTGGTCGTCGTCAGCCACGGCGGCACGATCCGCACCACCATCGGCCGGCTGCTGGGCCTGGACGCCCACCTCTGGGAGGGCCTGGGCGGCCTGTCCAACTGCTGCTGGTCGGTGCTGGGCGAGGGCGCCCGCGGCTGGCGTCTGCTGGAGCACAACGCGGGCTCCCTGCCGGAGCCGGTGCTCGGCGACGACACCTGACCGCGTCCCCGGGCCCCGTCCGGGGCCCGGGACCGGCCGATTTCACTTTCCGGCTGGTCACAGGCTAGAGTTCTACTCGTTCGCCCCGCCGAGCGGCGGAGAGAACAGCAAGGGGCTATAGCTCAGTTGGTAGAGCGCCTGCATGGCATGCAGGAGGTCAGGAGTTCAATTCTCCTTAGCTCCACATTCGGAGGATCCCGTCCGGTCGTCAGACCGGGCGGGATCTTCGTTTTTCCGTGATCTAGAGTGTGCGCCGCCGGTCGACAACCGACCGGCCTTCCTCACAGAACCAGGGGCGGGATGAAAAGAACCGCACAACTCGGTCGTGTCCTGGTGGCAGGCACGACCGCGCTCGTCGCCACGCTGCTCGGCACGCCGAACGCGCAGGCCGCGGAGGGAGACATCTCCTTCTCGGAGATCGTCTTCAACGAGGGCAAGCCGATCGTGGTCGGCATCACCAACCCGGTCGAGGTGCCGCTCACGTACACCGTGCGCAGCACCGTCAAGCTGGACTTCTGGGACGTCGACGCGTACCGGGGGACCATCGACACGAACAGCGAGCGGCTGCTCGTGAACTCCTCGATCCGCTGGGGTTGCGCGACCACCGTCCAGTCCGGCTACATCTACAACCGGTGCGAGGAGACGGCGAGCGTCGACCCGCGGTGGATATTGACCCATACCGTGAACGACGACCTCGTGAACGGCGACGCCACGGTGTGGAAGACCTACGGCCTGGGCGGACGGTACGAGAAGGGGTACGACGGGGACACCACGTCCGCCACCGTCACCCTCCAGCGGGCCTCCCGCGTCCAGAGCCACAACGCCTCCCCGGAGCCGGTGGCCAAGGGCGGGACGATCACCGTCAAGGGCACCGTGCAGCGGGCGAACTGGACCGAGCACCGGTACGACACCTACGGCGGGCGCCTGGTGAGCCTGCAGTTCAAGCCGGCCGGTTCCTCGACGTACACCACGGTGAAGAAGGTCACGGCGAGCAGCAGCGGCGCGCTGAGGACGACGGTCACCGCGAGCCAGGACGGCACCTGGCGGTGGCGGTACTACGGCAACACGACCACCGGCGCCAGCTCGTCGAGCGGCGACTACGTGGACGTGCGGTAGGGAAGGGATCCCGTCCGAAGGGCGGGATCTTTTCCTATCAGCATGGCGATGAGCCCGCCGCCCCGGCGTCGTCCCCGTCCGGCCACCGGCCCACGTGGCAGAATCGGACGGCCGGAAGGGGAGCACGGTCCGACGGGAGGGAGCTGGCGCGTGGGGGCACACCGCAGGAAGTGCGACTGGTGCGGCAGCGGCACGCCGATCGTGCGGGACATGGAGCCGGTCAACGAGGAGTACCAGTACTGGTGCGAGGAGTGCGCCAGGGCGCTGATCATAAAAGGCGACCCCATCGAGACCTACCGTGAGCTCGAGGGCGAACCGATCTACGGCCGGCTCCTCGACGAGCTCTGCACGCTGAAGCGCTTCTACTCGTTCGAAACCGCCTGAGAGGCGCGACCTTCCAGGCGAACGGGACAGACCGGAAACGATTTGGTGTCCCACCCCCACGGTCATGTAATGTTCTCTGTGTCGCCGGGGGAACCGCAGAGGGAAGCCCGGACGGCGCACCGCAAGGGGCTATAGCTCAGTTGGTAGAGCGCCTGCATGGCATGCAGGAGGTCAGGAGTTCAATTCTCCTTAGCTCCACAGTGACGAAGGCGGGTCATCCGGAAGGATGGCTCGCCTTCGGCGTTCCCGGCCCGTTCCCGCCCGGTTTCCGAGGGCCGGAAGTCCGTCGCAGCGTCTGTGAGGGCTGCGGTACCCTGACGCCATGCGTGCCGTACGCCTTCTGCTTAGCGAGCCGCGCTGATCAATCCCGGCCACCACGAGATTCCGTGGCCGGCATCGGCGCGGCGCCCCCTCCTGTGCGAGGGGCTTTTTCATTTCCGGGCCACGCCAAGCAGAGACGACGTCGATCAGGAGCTTTGAGGATCATGAGCGAGACGAACCCCGCTTCCGCCGCCGAGTCGGCGGAGGTCGCGCCGCACCGCTACACGGCCGCCCTGGCGGCCGAGATCGAGGCACGCTGGCAGGACTTCTGGGACGCCGAGGGGACCTACGAGGCCCCCAACCCGTCCGGCGACCTGGCGGGCGACCCCGAGGTCGCCGCCCGCCCCAAGAAGTTCATCATGGACATGTTCCCGTACCCCTCGGGTGCGGGCCTGCACGTGGGCCACCCGCTGGGCTACATCGCCACCGACGTCTACGCCCGCCACCAGCGGATGACCGGGCACAACGTCCTGCACACCCTGGGCTTCGACGCCTTCGGCCTGCCGGCCGAGCAGTTCGCGGTGCAGACCGGCACCCACCCGCGGGTCTCCACCGAGGCCAACATGGCCAACATGAAGGCGCAGCTGCGCCGCCTGGGCCTGGGGCACGACAAGCGCCGGTCGTTCGCCACGATCGACCCGGAGTACTACCGCTGGACCCAGTGGATCTTCCTGCAGATCTTCAACTCCTGGTACGACACCGAGGCCGGCAAGGCCCGCCCGGTGTCCGAACTGGTCGCGCAGTTCGAGAGCGGCGAGCGTGCGGTTCCCGGCGGCCGTGCCTGGTCCGAGCTGTCCGCCGTCGAGCGCGCCGACCTGCTGAGCGAGTACCGCCTGGCCTACGCCTCGGACGCGCCGGTCAACTGGTGCCCCGGCCTGGGCACCGTGCTGGCCAACGAGGAGGTCACCGCCGACGGCCGTTCCGAGCGCGGCAACTTCCCCGTCTTCAAGGCCAAGCTGCGCCAGTGGAACATGCGCATCACCGCCTACGCGGACCGCCTGCTGGACGACCTGGACGGGCTGGACTGGCCCGAGGCGATCAAGCTGCAGCAGCGCAACTGGATCGGCCGCTCCGAGGGCGCCCGCGTCGACTTCCCCGTCGCCGCCGAAGGCGAAGCCGCCGCGATCACGGTCTTCACCACCCGCCAGGACACGCTGTTCGGCGCCACCTACATGGTGCTGGCGCCGGAGCACCCGCTGGTGGAGAAGTTCACCCCGGCCGCCTGGCCGGAGGGCACCCGCGAGGCATGGACCGGCGGTCACGCCACCCCGGCCGAGGCGGTCGCCGCCTACCGCGCGCAGGCCGCGTCCAAGTCGGACGTCGAGCGCCAGGCCGAGGCGAAGGACAAGACCGGCGTCTTCACCGGCGTCTTCGCGACCAACCCGGTCGACGGCGAGCGGATCCCGGTCTTCATCGCCGACTACGTGCTGATGGGCTACGGCACCGGCGCGATCATGGCCGTCCCGGCCCACGACAGCCGCGACTTCGCCTTCGCCCGCGCCTTCGACCTGCCGATGCGCTGCGTGGTCGAGCCCACCGACGGCCGCTCCACCGACCCGGCCGACTGGGACGAGGCATTCGCCTCCTACGACGCGAAGCTGATCAACTCGGCGAGCGAGGACGTCTCCGTGGACGGCCTGGGCGTCGTCGAGGCCAAGGCCCGGATCACCGCCTGGCTGGCGGAGCGGGGCATCGGCGAGGGCACCGTCAACTACCGCCTGCGCGACTGGCTGTTCAGCCGTCAGCGGTACTGGGGCGAGCCCTTCCCGATCGTCTACGACGAGGACGGCGTGGCGCACCCGCTGCCCGAGTCGATGCTGCCGCTGGAGCTGCCGGAGGTCGACGACTACTCGCCGCGCACCTTCGACCCGGACGACGCGGACACCCGGCCGGAGACCCCGCTGTCCCGCGACGAGGACTGGGTCAACGTCACCCTGGACCTGGGCGACGGGCCGAAGAAGTACCGCCGCGAGACCAACACCATGCCCAACTGGGCCGGCTCCTGCTGGTACGAGCTGCGCTACCTGGACCCGCACAACGACGAGAAGCTGGTCGACCCGGCGATCGAGCAGTACTGGATGGGCCCCCGCGAGGGCATGCCGCACGGCGGCGTCGACCTGTACGTGGGCGGCGCCGAGCACGCGGTGCTGCACCTGCTGTACGCGCGGTTCTGGTCGAAGGTCCTGTTCGACCTGGGGTACGTTTCCTCGGCCGAGCCCTTCCACAAGCTGTTCAACCAGGGCATGATCCAGGCCTTCGTCTACCGCGACAGCCGGGGCATCGCCGTGCCGGCCGCCGAGGTGGAGGAGCGCGACGGCGCCTACTGGTACCAGGGAGAGAAGGTCTCCCGGGTGCTGGGCAAGATGGGCAAGTCCCTGAAGAACGCCGTCACGCCCGACGAGATCTGCGCCGAGTACGGCGCCGACACCCTGCGCCTGTACGAGATGGCGATGGGTCCGCTGGACGTCTCCCGCCCGTGGGACACCCGCGCGGTCGTCGGCCAGTACCGCCTGCTGCAGCGGGTGTGGCGCAACGTCGTCGACGAGGCGACCGGCGAGGTCACCGTGGTCGACGACGCCGAGCCCGATCAGGACACCCTGCGGGCCCTGCACAAGGCCGTCGACGGCGTCCGCCAGGACCTGGAGGGCATGCGGTTCAACACCGCCATCGCCAAGATCACCGAGCTGAACAACCACCTGACCAAGTCCGGCGGCGCCCTGCCGCGGTCGGTGGCCGAGCCGCTGGTGCTGATGATCGCCCCGCTGGCCCCGCACATCGCCGAGGAGCTGTGGCGCCGCCTGGGCCACACCGGCTCGGTCGTCCACCAGGACTTCCCGGTGGCCGACCCGGCCTACCTGGTCGACGAGACGGTGACCTGCGTCGTGCAGATCAAGGGCAAGGTCAAGGCCCGCCTGGAGGTCTCGCCGTCCGTCTCCGAGGCGGAGCTGGAGAAGATCGCCCTGGCCGACGAGAAGGTGGTCGCGGCGCTGGCCGGGGCCGGCGTGCGCAAGGTGATCGTCCGCGCACCCAAGCTGGTGAACATCGTCCCGGCGTAGGCGCCGCCCGGGCGGGCAGCCGGTCCCCTAGGGGACGCAGGGCCTGCGGAACCGGGGAAGGATCAGGGGCAGGACCGGCGTTCCGTGGAACTCGGGGCCTGCCCCTGGCGTTTACCGTGGGAGAGTGGGGAGAGGACGTACTCCCTCACCGGACGGCCGGGCGAGAAGGAGGAACTGCGGTGGATGTGATCCTTGCGGTGATCGCGGTGATCTTCGTGCTGCTCGTCTCACTGGCGGTCTGGGGGACGGTGAAGGCCGTCGGCGCCGCCCGGCGCGGCGTGGACCGCACCCTCACCCAGGCGCGCCGCACGGTCGAGGACACCACGCTGAGGGCCCGCTCGCTGGGCCGTCCCGGGCCGGCGGGGGAGGTCGCCGAGCTGCGCCTCAAGCTGCGCACCTCGCTGCGCGCCACCCAGCAGGCGCTGGAGGCGGGCTCCCCGGAGGACGGCTCGCTGGCGGAGTCGGCCGCCCTGTTCGACCGGCTGAGCGTCCACGGCCGTGAGCTGGACGCCGACCTGAAGCGGCTGGAGTCCGACCCCGACCGCGCCACCCTCGCCGACCGGCTGCCCGGCCTGCGCGAGCGCACCGACCGCATCGTCAGCTCCGCCGACGCCCTGCGCTGGGCCGCCCTGGACCGGGCGCACCGGTTCGCCGCCGACGACCTGGACACCCTGAGCGCCCAGATCGACGTCGAGGCCGGCGCCCTGCGGCACTGGGACCGGGCCGAGGCGCCGGAAGCGGCCCCGGAGCCGCCCGCCGGCCGTGAGCGGCGGCACGACCCCGGGGCGCGCCGCGAGAGGACTCCGGACCCGCGGGCCGCCCGCCGGCCGGCCTCCGGCCCGAGGACCGGCCCGGCCGCCCTCGACCCGTCGCGGCCGCGCACCCCCAACCCGTGGGAGAAGCAGCCCCAGGCGCGTCCCGAGAGCACCACCTGACCCGTGCGGCCCCCGCGGGCCGGACGACCCGTCCGGCCCGGGCGCGGTAACGCCCCTGTCACCGGGGTGGCATGCCGGGCGGGGAGTACGGCAGGTAACCTCCAAGCCATGTCCCGCCATGTCGCGATCGTCACCGATTCCACGGCCTACCTGCCGCCCAGGACGACGGCCCGGCACGGCATCACCTCCGTCCCGCTGACCGTGGTCCTCGGCAACCGGGCGCTGGAGGAGGGCACCGAGATCTCCGCACGCTCGCTCGCCGAGTCGCTGCGCAGGAAGCTTCCGGTCACCACCTCGCGGCCCAGCCCCGAGACCTTCGCCGAGACCTACCGGCGGATCGCGGAGACGGGAGCCTCGGCGATCGTCTCGCTCCACCTGTCCGCCGAGTTCTCCGGCACCTACGACGCCGCCGTGCTGGCCGCGCGGCAGGCTCCGGTGCCGGTGCGCGTCGTCGACACCGGGATGGTGGCGATGGCGCTCGGCTTCTGCGCCCTGGCGGCCGCCGAGACGGCGGAGGCGGGCGGCGGCGTCGACGAGGTGGTCGCGGCCGCGGAGAAGCGGGCCGAGGCGACGTCGGCGTTCCTGTACGTCGACACGTTGGAGTACCTGCGGCGCGGCGGCCGCATCGGGGCCGCCCAGGCCTTCGTCGGGTCCGCGCTGGCGGTCAAGCCGCTGCTGCAGCTGGCCGACGGGCGGATCGAGCCGCTGGAGAAGGTGCGCACGGCGTCCCGGGCCATCGGGCGGCTGGAGGAGATCGCCGCCGAGCGGGCGGGCGCGGCCGAGGTCGACATGGCGGTGCACCACCTGGCGGCACCCGAGCGGGCCCTCGCCCTCGCCGACCGGCTCCGCGCACGGGTCCCGCGCCTCGCCGACCTGCACGTCAGCGAGGTGGGCGCGGTCATCGGGGCGCACACGGGGCCGGGGCTGCTGGCCGTGGTGATCTCCCCGCGGTGATCTCCGCGTGGTGATCTCCTCGGGGTGATCTCCTCGGGGTCACTCCTTGGGGTGACGCGGTTGTCCACAGCCGGGGCGGTCGTCCACAGGTTTCCACCTTGATCATCGCGATGTGCGGTATCGGCGGATCCTGGGCCCATGACCACGGGAACCTCACTCCACACGTCTCCTTCCTTCCCGATGCCGCGCGCCGCCGCCGCTGCCGGTGCGGTTCCTGGCGCCGCCTCCGGGGTGCCGCGTCCGGCCGCGGCTGACGGGTTTTCGGCTGTGCGACGCCTGCCGCCCCGGGCCGCTCCGGGGCGGGTGCCGGGACCGGCTCCGGGACGGGCTCCGGGGACCGGCGGGGCGCCGCCGGTGGCCGGGACCGTGCCGCTGTCGGGGAGGGCCCCCGGGGGAGGGGGCGCGACGATGCGGGCCGCCCGGCGGCCGTGGTGGGCCGAACCCGAACCGGGAACCGGGACGGCCGGCCCCGAGGCGCGCGACGCACCGCCCCCGGGGAGCAGGCCCGCCGCCCTGCGCGCGATGCCGCGTACGCCCTCCCGCGCTGAGACCGGCGTGGGGGCGGGCGGGGGGCACGGACGGGGCCGGCACCGTCGGGTCCCCGAGGCGGCGGAGGTCACGCGGCACCGGGCGGCGGCGCTGTTCGCGGTGACGCCCGGCGGCGCGCCGGTCCCGCCCGTCCCGGCGCCCCTCCCGGAGCCCGTCCCGGCGTCGTCGGCGCAGGAGACCGGGCCCGAGGCGGGGCGGGCGTTCGCCGACCGGCTGGAGGCGGTGCGGGACCGGCTGCCGCCGTGGCTGCGGGCGACCTGCGCGCTGCACCGGCGGGGCGTCGTCGCCCTCGCCGCGCTGCTCGCCCTCGCGGTGGCCCTCGCCCTCCAGCACCACCTGGCGGCCCGGCCCCGGCCGGTGGCTCCGCCGAGCGGTGTCACGGGGGCCGAACCGAGCCCGTTCCGGCCCCGGCCCGCCGCCGCGTCAGGGCCGGCGACGGCTCCGCCGATCGTGGTGGACGTCGGGGGCAAGGTCCGTGACCCCGGGGTGCACAGCCTGCCCGCCGGATCCCGGGTGGCGGACGCGCTGCGGGCCGCGGGCGGGGTGCGGCCGGGGGCGGACACCGGCGTGCTCAACCGAGCCAGGTTCCTGGTCGACGGCGAGCAGTTGCTGGTCGGGATCGACCCGCAGCCGGGGGCCGCGCCGCCCGCCTCCGGCCCGGCGCCCGCCGCGGGAGCCCCCGGCCCCGCCGCCCCCGTGTCGCTGAACACCGCCACCGTGGAGCAGTTGGACGCGTTGCCCGGCGTGGGCCCGGTACTGGCCCAGCACATCGTCGACCACCGCACCAGCTCCGGCGGGTTCCGCTCGGTGGAGGAGCTGCGTGAGGTCAACGGCATCGGCGACCGGCGCTTCGCCGACCTGCGTGACCTGGTCCGGCCGTGACCGGCCCGGCCCGGGCGACGGAGCGCGTCCCCGCCCACGCCGAGGCCGGACCCCGGGGCGCCTCGCACCCGCGGCAGGAGGGCCCCGCGGACCTCCGGCTGGTCGGCCCGGCACTGGCCGCCTGGGGGACCGCCGCCGTCACCCTGCCCGCGCCGACGGCGGTCGCCTGGGCGGTGGCCGTGGCCGGACTGGTGACCGCCCTGGCCCTGCTCCGCGCCCGGGGCAGCCCTCGAACGCCGGACCATCTCGCGACGGGGCCAGGGCCCGCCGTGAGGAGGTCCGGAGCACCCGGAAGGCGACCCGGGCCGTCCGCGCCGCCCGCGACGCGGCTCGGGCAGCTCCCCACGGAGCCGGCCCCCGTGGCCGCGTCGGCCTTGTCGGCCTCGTCGGCACCCTCGGCCACGCGGCCCGGGCCGCGGGTGACGGTGGCCGCGGTGCTGCTCTGCGCGGCCGGGGCCGCCGCCTCCGCGGGGCTGCACGGCGCGCAGTTGCGCAGCGGTCCCGTGCCGGCCCTCGCCGACCGTGAGGCCACCGTGACCGCCGAGGTGCTGCTCACCTCCGACCCGCGCCTCGCGCGTCCCCGGGTGACCGGAAACCGCTCCGTGCCGCCCACCGTTCTCGTCGACGCGGAGATCCGCCGCCTGGACGGGCCGTCCGGGCAGGCGGCGGCCCTCCACACCCCCGTACTGCTGCTCGCGGACCCGGGCGAGGCGCGCGCCCGGTGGCTCGCCCTGCTGCCGTCCACCCGCCTCGCCGTCACCGGCCGTCTCGCGCCCGCCCGTTCCGGCGGCGACCGGTTCGCGGCGGTGCTCAGAAGCCGCGGCGGTCGCGCCCCGCGCGTGGTCGCCGGCCCCGACCGGGCCCAGCGGACCGCCGGCCGCCTGCGGGCCGGACTGCGCGAGGCCACCGACGGCCTCGAACCGGACGCCCGCGCCCTGCTGCCGGGCCTCGTCGTCGGGGACACCTCCCGCATCACCCCGGAGCTCGACCACGTCTTCCAGGAGACCGACCTCGCCCATGTCCTCGCCGTCAGCGGCTCCAACCTGACGATCCTGCTGGCCCTGCTGCTCGGCCCGCCCGGTACGGCCCAGCGCGCCGAACGCCGTGGACTGGCGCCCCGGCTGGGTCTCACCCTGCGGTCCACCGCCGTCCTCGGCGGCGCGCTCACCCTCGGTTTCGTGGTGGTCTGCCGTCCCGACCCCAGCGTGCTGCGGGCCGCCGCCTGCGGGGCGGTGGTGCTGCTCGCCCTGGCGACGGGGCGGCGGAGGGCGATGGTCCCGGCGCTGGCCGCCGCCGTGCTGCTGCTGGTGCTGTACGACCCCTGGCTCGCCCGCAGCCCGGGCTTCCTGCTGTCCGTGCTGGCCACCGGCTCGCTGCTGCTCCTCGCCCCCCGCTGGAGCGAGGCGCTGCGCCGCCGCGGGGTCCCGCCCCGGCTCGCCGAGGCGCTCGGCGCGGCCGCCGCGGCACAGGCGGTGTGCGCCCCGGTGGTGGTGGTGTTCTCCGGACGGGTCAGCCTGGTCGCGGTGCCCTGCAACCTGCTCACCGAGTTCGCGATCGCCCCCGCCACCGTCCTGGGCTTCGCCACGCTGCTCACCGCGCCGTTCGCCATACCGGTGGCACGGCTGCTGGCCCGGTGCGCGGGATGGCCCGCCGGATGGGTGGTCGACGTGGCGCGGGCCGGGGCGGGGCTGCCGGGCGCCGGGGTGGACTGGCCCGAGGGCTGGGGCGGTGCCGCGCTGCTGGCCGCCGTCACCCTGGCCGTGCTGCCGGCGGCGCGCCGGCTGCCAAGGCGCCCGCTGCTGTGCGCGGGGTGCGGTCTGCTGCTGGTGCTCGCGGTGCTGCGCCCGCCCCAGGTGACCCGGCTGGTCACCGGATGGCCGCCGCCGCACTGGCGGATGGTGGTCTGCGACGTCGGGCAGGGCGACGCCCTGGTCCTGAACGCCGGGGCCGGCGCCGCGGTCGTGGTCGACGCGGGTCCGGAGCCCGAACCGGTCGACCGGTGCCTGCGGACGCTGGGCGTCCAGCGCATCCCGCTGGTGGTGCTCACCCACTTCCACGCCGACCACGTGGCGGGCCTGCCGGGGGTGCTGCGCGGCCGCGCGGTGGCGGAGATCGCGGTCACCGGGCTGCCGGACCCCGTCGACCAGGCGGCCTTCGTACACCGCACCGCCGCCCGGGCTGCGATCCCCGTCACACAGGCCCTCGCCGGACAGGAACGGCATACCGGGCGGCTGCGGTGGCGAGTAGTCTGGCCCGCGGCCGCCCCCCACCCCTCGGCGGCGGACTCCGGGGCGCTCACCCCGAACGACGCCAGCGTCACCCTGCTGGTGCGGACCGCCGGCCTGCGACTGCTGCTGCTCGGGGACCTGGAACCCCCGGCCCAGCGCGCTCTGGCCGCCTCGCCCCTCCTCGCCGGACCGGGCGGGGTCGACGTCCTCAAGGTCGCCCACCACGGATCGCCGCATCAGGACACCGGACTGATGCTCCGTCTGACGCCGCGCCTGGCCCTGATCAGCTGCGGCAGGGACAACTCCTACGGGCATCCCGCACCGTCCACCGTGGCGGCGCTGCGTGCCCGCGGAGCACTGGTGCTGCGGACCGACCGGGACGGAGCGCTGGCGGTCGTCGGCGGCAAGGGCGGCCTCCGGGCCGCCACGGCCGGACCCGGCTGACCCCGGGCCCCGCACCGGGACCCGGCGCCACCCGCGGGGATCCCGCACGGCGGGGATCCCGCACGGCGGGGCGACCGGCACCCGAGCGCCACCCGCCGGAATCCGGCACCCCGGAGGGCGTCTTCACCGTGCCCGACCGTACCGGCCCGACCCGTACGCACCCCACGGGCACGAGCAGCCACACCAGCACGAGCAGCCCCACCCGTACGAGCCGCACCAGCACGAGCCCCACCCGCACGAGCAACCTCACGTACGAGCCCGATCACCCCAGGAGGACCCGCATGTTACCGAGAAGCACCCGCCCCGCAGCGCAGAGAGGCCGACGCCGATGATCCGCTGGCTGACCGGCAGGACCCACCGGACGACCGGCACCGGCGTCCTGTCCGCCCTGCGCATACCCTCCCAGGCCGGAGTCGTGGTCGGCCGGGTGATCGACCCCGTCAACGAGGTCGTCGCCGGGGCCGAGTTCACGCTCACCGACTCGCTCGGCCGCAAGGCGGTGGGCGGCGGCACCGACCCGTTCGGGAGCTTCCTCGCCGCGGTCCCGCCGGGCGAGTACCGGGTCGCCGTGTCCGCCGAGGGCTTCCTGCCGCACCGGTCGACGGTCCAGGTGCTCGAGGACCAGCTCGCCGCGCTGGGCGACATCCGGCTCGAGGTGGCCCCGCCGCCCGAACTGCCGCGCCCCGGCGAGTGGGAGCTGGACCAGGGCCACAGCACCATCGCCTTCACGGCCCGCCACATCGGCCTGGCGCGGGTCCACGGCCGCTTCGACTCCTTCGCCGGGGCGCTGCGGATCGGCGAGACCATGGACCGGTCGGCCATGCACGTCGTGATCAACGCCGCCTCCATCAACACGGCGGTCCGGATGCGCGACGACCACCTGCGCTCCGCGGACTTCCTCGACGTCGCCAACTACCCGACGATGGAGTTCTACAGCGACCGGTTCGTCCACCGGGGCGGCTCCCGCTGGCACGTGACCGGGGCCCTCTCGCTGCACGGCGTCACCCGCACCGTCACCCTCGACACCGAGTACCTGGGCGTCGGGACCGGGGTGGAGGGCGAGACCCGGGCCGCCTGCCGTGCCAGCACCGAGCTGCACCGGGACGACTTCACGATCACCTGGCAGGCCATGCTGGCCCGGGGCATCGCGGCGGTCGGCCCGAGCATCCGGATCGAGATGGACATCCAGGTCGTTCCCAAGAGCTGAGGGGCGGGGGCGGGGCGGGGGCCCGGCGGGGCATGTCGCAAAATGTCCGCGTGAACGATGTGAGACACGTGCTGGTGTTCCCCGACCGTGACGCGGCACAGGAGGCGGCCGAGGCCCTCGGCGACCGCTTCGGGGTGGACGAGGAACCGCGGATCGTCCGGGACGCCCTGGCCGGCGAGGACGATGCCGAGGACGCCCAGTGGCTGATCGTGCTGGCCGACGAGGACGAGGAGCTGGACCCCGCCGCCCTCGACGGGTTCGCCGGTGAGTGGGACGGCTGGCGCGAGGAACCGTGACCGGACGGGCGGCCCCGGCCGCCCGGCCCGGGCTGTCGGCGACGCGTGGGATGCTGGAGCCGATGGCCAGGAAAACAGCTCAAGACGATCTCCTCGCGCCGGTCACCCTGGCCGTGGGCCAGGAGGATCTCCTCCTCGACCGCGCCGTGCGGGAGGTGGTCGCCGCGGCCCGCGCCGCCGACGCGGACACCGACGTCCGCGACCTCACCCCGGACCAGCTGCAGCCCGGCACCCTCGCCGAGCTGACCAGCCCCTCGCTGTTCGCCGAGCGCAAGGTCGTAGTGGTCCGCAACTCCCAGGACCTTTCCGCGGACACCGTCAAGGACGTCAAGGCGTACCTCTCCTCGCCCGCCGAGGAGATCACCCTGGTGCTGGTCCACGCCGGCGGCGCCAAGGGCAAGGGCCTGCTCGACGCGGCCCGCAAGGCGGGGGCCCGGGAGGTCGCCTGCCCCAAGATGACCAAGCCGGCCGACCGGCTCGCCTTCGTCCGCGGCGAGTTCCGCGCCGCCGGGCGCTCCGCCACTCCCGAGGCCTGCCAGGCGCTGGTCGACGCGCTCGGCAGCGACCTGCGGGAGCTGGCCTCGGCCGTCTCCCAGCTGGTCGCCGACGTCGACGGCACCGTCGACGAGGAGGTCGTGGGCCGGTACTACACGGGCCGCGCCGAGGCCTCCAGCTTCACCGTGGCCGACCGGGCCGTCGAGGGGCGGGCGGCCGAGGCGCTGGAGGCGCTGCGGTGGTCGCTGTCGACCGGCGTCGCGCCCGTCCTCATCACCAGCGCGCTGGCCCAGGGCGTGCGGGCCATCGGCAAGCTGCTCTCCGCCCGTGGCGGCCGCCCCGCCGACCTGGCGCGCGAGCTCGGCATGCCGCCGTGGAAGATCGACCGGGTGCGTCAGCAGATGCGCGGCTGGAGCGAGGACGGCGTCTCCGTCGCCCTGCGCGCCGTCGCCGAGGCGGACGGCGCGGTCAAGGGAGCCGGCGCCGACCCCGAGTACGCGCTGGAGAAGGCCGTCGTCACCATCGCCCGCGCCGCCCGCTCCCGCGGCCGGAACTGAGAGCGTGGAGCGGCCCGCGCCGCACGGAACGGCGGCGGGCCACCGGGGATCCTTCCCGGTC
>NZ_JBHTVQ010000055.1:0-47022 GCF_042792855.1 Streptomyces sp. NPDC056600 | reverse complement strand
GCCACGAGTGCCGCCCGGCCGACGGGGCGGTACCCGCGCGCCACCGGTCAGACCCCGGCGGCGTGCTCCTCCTGACTCCTTTCCCCCACCGACAGCAGAGGAGAACCAGAGATGAAGATCGCAGTGGACGAGGACAAGTGCTGCGGCGCCGGCCAGTGCGTCCTGCTGGCACCGGACGTCTTCGACCAGCGCGACGAGGACGGCATCGTCGTCCTCCTGCAGGGAATGCCCGAAGCGGAACAGCACGAGGCGGTTCGTGAGGCGGCCGCCGTCTGCCCAGCCGCCGCCATCGAGCTGAGCGAGGAGGCGTGAGCGCACCCCGCAGCATCCTGGTCGTCGGAGCGTCGGCGGCGGGGCTGGCAACAGCGGAGGCACTGCGCCGCAAGGGGTTCCACGGCTCGCTGAACCTGCTGGACGCCGACGCCCATCCTCCCTACGACCGGCCTCCGCTGTCCAAGCAGTACCTCGCCGGCACCTGGGAGACCGAACGGTTGCGATTGCGTGGAGACGAGCAACTCGCCTCCCTCGACGCGACCTTCGTACGGGAAGACACCGCCGTGGCACTCGACACCGGCGAGCGGCGTGTCCGCACAGCATCGGGACGCACGTACGGAGCCGACGCCGTGGTCATCGCCACCGGGCTCGTGCCCCGCTCACTGCCCGGCACCGCTGGTCTGGCGGGAGTGCACCGGCTGCGCGGACTCGACGACGCCGCCAGGCTGCGCACGGCCCTGACGGCGGACGGCCCGCTCGTGGTCGTCGGGGACGGCGTGCTGGGCGCCGAGATCGCCGCCACCGCGCGAGGTGCGGGCTGCGACGTCACGCTAGTCGGGCGGGGACCAGCACCCCTGCACGGCCGGTTCGGCCCCGCTGTCTCGGGGTTGCTCGCCCGTCTCCACGAAGAGCACGGTGTACGGCTCCGCTTCGGTGCCGGGGCCGATGTGCTGCTCGGCGACCGGGGCGTGGTGAGTGCGGTGGCTCTGGCAGACGGCCGCGTTCTCCCCGCCACCCGAGTCGTCGCGGCGATCGGTTCGATGCCGGCCACCGACTGGCTGACCGGCAGCGGGCTGACCCTGGCCGACGGCGTCGTCTGCGACTCCCGCTGCCGGGCCGTCGAAGGTATCTGGGCGGTGGGCGACGTGGCCCGTTTCCACCACGAAGGGACGGGCCGGCTGACCCGGCTGGAGAACCGCACCAACGCCACCGAACAGGCGCAGTGCGTCGCCGCCGACATCCTGGGCGACGGCCGCCCCTACACCCCTGTCCCCTACATGTGGACCGACCAGTACGAGGCGAAGATCCGTGTCCACGGTTTGCCGTCCGCGCACGACGAGGTCGACGTCATCGAGGGCGCCGTAGACGAACGCCGCTTCGTCGCCCGCTACCGGCGACTCGGCCGTGTCACCGCGATCCTCGGCTGGAACATGCCCAAGCAGTCCCGACTCCACCGCGCCGCCCACACCGACGACCTGGCCGGAACTCCTGCCACCGTCAGCTGATCAGGAAGGCACTCCCCCCATGGCCGACACCTTCCAGACCTTCCCCCCGGCACCGGAAGCCGCCCCGGACTTCCCCATGCCCCGCGCCGCAGGCTGCCCCTTCGACCCGCCCCCGGAATTGCTCGCCCTGCGCGAGCAGGGACCGCTGGTGAAGGTGCGCCTTTTCGACGGCAGCACCCCCTGGCTGGTCACCCGGCACGCCGAGCAGAAGGCGCTGCTCGCCGACGGCCGGCTCAGCGCCGACTTCAACCGGCCCGGTTACCCCAGGCAAGCCCCCATGAAGGGCAAGGCGCGCCTCAGCCTCCCCGGCATGGACGACCCAGAGCACGCCCGCCTGCGCCGCATGGTCAGCGGCGCCTTCTCCGTCAAACGCGTCGAGGCGATGCGGCCCGTCGTGCAGGACATCGTCGACCGCTTCATTGACGACCTGCTCGCCGGACCCAACCCCACCGACCTCGTCCAGGCCCTCGCCCTGCCGGTGCCGTCCCTGGTCATCTGCCAACTGCTCGGCGTCCCCTACACCGACCACGACTTCTTCCAGACCAACAGCAAGACGATCATCCTGCGCACGTCGACCGACCAGGAACGCCAGGACGCCAACCGGGCCCTCGCCGACTACCTCGACGATCTCCTCGCCGCCAAGCTGGACCATCCCGCCGACGACCTGCTCTCCGCGCTCGCCGAGCGCGTCCGGGCCGGTGACATCCCGCGCCGGGAGGCGGCCGAACTCGGAGTCCTCCTCCTGCTCGGCGGTCACGAGACGACCTCGAACATGATCGCCCTGGGCACCCTGCTGCTGTTCCAGCATCCCGATCAGCTCGCCCTCCTGCGCACCACCGACGACCCGCAGCTTGTTTTCTCCGCAGTAGAGGAACTCCTGCGCTACCTCACCGTCGCTCACACCGGACGGCGCCGGGTCGCCCTGGAGGACGTCACGATCTCCGGCCACACCGTCCGGGCCGGCGAGGGCGTCGTCCTGCCCAGCGACGCCGCCAACCGCGACCCGGACGCCTTCCCCGACCCGGGCCGCCTGGACATCACCCGCGCCGCCCGCCACCACCAGGCGTTCGGTGCTGGTACCCACCACTGCCTGGGGCAGCCGCTGGCCCGCCTGGAACTCCAGACCGTCTACGGCACCCTCTACCGCCGCATTCCCGGGCTGAGCCTGGCCACCGACATCGAGAAGGTCCCGTTCAAGCACGACGGGTTCATCTACGGCGTCCACGAACTGCCCGTCGCCTGGTAGCGAGCCTCCGGCAGCCGGTGCGGCCGTACCCGTAGGCCCGCACCGGCCGCCGACCCACAGCACTCGCCTGTCAGGCCCGACTGTCCCCCGCGGGGATCCCACCGGACCCCCGTCGTACCACACAGAACCACGGAGCACTCGCATGACCCGCACCACCGGGCCCGCAGGCCGCACTGTCATCGTCACCGGAGCCGGCGGAGGCATAGGCAGGGCCACGGCCCGCAAGTTCGCCCAGCAGGGCGCGCACGTCATCCTCGCCGACCTGGACGAGGCAGGCGCTGCCCAGACGCTCAAGGAGGTGGAAAGCGCCGGTGGCAGTGGGACAACGGTCATCGGTGACCTCAGCGACCAGCAGGTGGTCGACCGTCTCGTCGAGCGTGCCCTCGACCACTCCGGCACCGTGAACGTCCTGATCAACAACGCGGGCATCATGGACCGCATGTCCGCGCTGGGTGAGACCGACGACGCCGAGTGGGAGCGCGTGATACGGGTCAACGTCACCGCGCCCTTCCTCCTGACCCGTGCCGTGCTGCCGCACATGATCGACGCTGGGGGCGGCGCCATCGTATTCACCGCCTCCGAGGCCGGCCTGCGTGGCAGTGCCGCAGGGGCGGCTTACACGGCGTCCAAGCACGCGGTGGTCGGCCTGGTCAAGAACCTCGCCGTCATGTACCGGGGCCAGGGCATCCGGGCCAATGCCGTCGCCCCCGGCCCCACCGAAACCAAGATCCACGTCCAGACCCGTCCCGACGCGCACGGTCCGGCGGTCGTCGGCCCCCTGATCCGCGGCAACATCGGCCGCCGGGGCAGCGCCGACGAGCAGGCGGACGCCATCGTCTACCTCGCCTCCGACAACTCCTCCTTCATCAATGGTGCCGTGGTCCCGGTCGATGACGGCTGGGCCGCTGTCTGACCTGATCAGAGTCTGGCTCGGTCACCGATCAGGTCCTGCGTCGTCCTTCACCTGAGCCAGGCGGACCTCCTCGGCGTCCAACTGCTCCTGCACCCTCAGGAGTACGGTGTCGTCGATGCGGTGCCGGTCGCGCAGCGCGATGACGGCGGAGCGTTTGTGCTCAAGGAGGGCGAGTCGCAGAGATGTCTCCTGCCGCCGGCGCCGCAGGAGCGGCGCGGACTCCGGGACGCTCGCGGCGCCGGCGGCATCCATCGTGTGCAGGTGGGTCTCGTACTCGGCCTGCAGCCGTTCGGAGACTTCGGCGTCCGTGCCGAGGTCGGCGGCTGTCGCGGGGAGCGCGTCCAATGCGGCTTGCGATGCAGTGGTCCTGGCGAGTGCCAGCTCGCGCTCGGAATCCGTGTCCCGGGGCAGTCGTGCCCAGCGGGCGACGGCCGGGAGCACCAGGCCCTGCACGACGAGAGTGGCGACGACGACACCGGCGGTGACGAAGACGATCGTGTCGCGGTCGGGGAACGGTGCCCCGGAGTCGAGGGTGTAGGGCACGGACAGGGCCAAGGCCAGGGAAACGGCCCCCCGGAAACCGGCCAGAGCGCTGACCACCCGGGCCCGGTGACCCATCCGGCGTCCGCGCTGCTGCGGACGCCGGTCCACCGCCCGAATGGTGTAGACCGCGACGAACAGGAACAGGAAGCGGACGACGACCAGCGCGCAGCCCACCGCCAGCACCATGACCACCGCCTCGGTCAGGGCGGTGCCGGACAGTGCGCGGACCGCCGCCTGCGCTTCCAGTCCGACCAGGACGAACAGGGTGCCGTTCAGCAGGTACATCGCCAGCGACCAGAACGCCTCTGTCTGCCGCCGCGCCGCCGCCCGGCCCAGACTCGGCCCGGCCTGGCTCATGATCAGCCCGCACACCACCACCGCGAGCACCCCCGACGCCTCGACCTGTTCGGCCACCAGATAGGCGCTGAACGGAATCAGGATGATCGTGAGGTTGTCCAGCAGAGTGTCTCCCAGCCCGCGCACCTGGCGCCGCAGGAGGATGCCGAGCCACGCCACCACCGCTCCGGCCACGAGCCCACCGCCGTAGGACAGCACCACGAGTCCGCTCACGTGGGCCGCGCCGAGGTGTTCGGAGCCCACAGTGACGCCCACTGCCAGGCTGTAGACGACGAGCGCGGTGCCGTCGTTGATCAGGGACTCGGCGCGCAGCAGAATGACGTTGCGCTGGGGCAGCAGCCTGGACACGACACCGACGGCGGTGGCATCCGTAGGTGCTACGGCGGCGCCGAGGACCCAGGCCGGACCCCACGGCAGGCCCAGCGCGTGGGCGAGGGCCGCCACGGCCCAGGCGGTGACGGCGACCAGGAGCGTGCCGGTCAGCACGATGCCGCGCAGGTCCCGCCGGATCGCGCGCAGGGAGGTCGTCACACTTTCCCAGTACAGGAGAACCGGGAGGAAGACGAGCAGCAGTACGTCCGGTGGCAGCTCCGTCTCGCGCAGGGCGGGTGCGAAGCCCAGCAAGACGCCGGCGGCGAGTTGGAGTACAGGGGCGGCCACACGGAGACGGTGGGCAAGGACCCCGCTCACGAGCAAGGCGCACCCGAGGATCACGACGAACTCGAGCGCGGCCATGGGGCTACCTCCGATGGTCTGTCGGGCAGGCGGGGTGGGGCGGGCCGAGCCGCCGGTCGGTCACATGGCCCGTGGCCCCGCGCCATGCTCACATGCGGTCTGGCTCCTCGCAGCCGGGGGTACGGGAGCGCGGTGACGGGGGAAGGTTCAACAGGCTGCCGGGGTGCAGCTCCGGAGGTGGGACCGCGACGTTCCGGCGACACTGAACGCGGCGTTATCGACAGCTACTGCGAGGAGACGATCGTGACGACAGAACCCTTGACGGTACTGGTGGTCGGCGCCACCGGCAGCATCGGACGGCTCGTCGTGACAGAAGCGGTCGACCGCGGGCACGAGGTGCGGGCTTTGGTGCGTGACGCCGTGAAGGGCGCCCAGGTCCTTCCCGAGGCGGCCGAACTCGTCGTGGGCGACGTGACCCGGCCCGACACCCTGACCGGGGCGGTGGCCGGCGTCGACGCGATCGTGTTGACCCTCGGTTCCTTCGGCGCGGCCGGCTCGTCGCCGGAGGCCGTCGACTACGGGGGCGTCCGCGCTGTCCTCTTGGCGCTGCAGGGGCAGCGGCCTCACCTAACACTGATGACCTCGATCGGTGTCACCGGACGCGGTAGCGCCTACGGTCATCTCTTGGAGTGGAAACGCCGCTCGGAGCGTCTGGTCCGGGCGAGCGGGCTTCCTCATACCATCGTGCGCCCCGGCTGGTTCGACATGAACGGTCCGGACGATCACCGCCCGGCCTTCCGACAAGGCGACCGCCATCGCTCCGGGGGGCCGGCCGACGGGGCGATCGCCCGCAGCCAGATCGCAAGGGTTCTGGTGGAGACGCTGACCGTCCCGGCGGCGGCAGGCCGAACCTTCGAACTGGTCGCCGAACGGGGAGACGCGCCCGACGATCTGGCACCGTTGTTCGCGGCGCTGGACCAGGATGAGCCGGGCGCGTTGGACGCGGTCCACGACGAGGCCAACATGCCGCTCGCGGACGAGCCGCAGCGTGTACGGGAAGACCTCGAAGCCGTCCGGCCCTGAACGCGTCCTCGTCCTGAGACCCGGGCCGACCACCCGGGGGTACGCCGTGACGGGCGTACCGGGGCGGCGCACACCGCGACGGTCCCCTCCGGCACCAGTTCACCGCTACGAAAGGAGCCGACGTGCAGTTTTCTGACGTCCCGCTTCCCGAGGACCTTCGCGACGTTCACCGCGCATACCTGGACGGTATGCGCGAGGGCGACACCGAGGCGCTCGACGGCTTGCTCGCCCGGGACTTCACTCTCACGCACATGACCGGGTACGTGCAGCCGAAGGCCGAGTGGCTGGCGCAGATGCGGGAGGGCCGGTTCGTCTATCACTCCATCACGGAGGAGGACGTCACCTGGGACGTCGAAGCCGGCGGAAGGGTTCATCTGACAGTCAGGACCGTGACCGACGCGACGGTGTACGGAACCCGCGCCGACTGGCGCCTGCGCCTGTCCACCGACTACGCCCGGCATGACGAGGTCTGGACACCACAGAGGACCGTCGCCACCACCTGGTGACCACAGGGGCACAGGGGCCGTCGCTTGTACGGGTCTGCGCTGACCTGATGATCACTCGCCGGGTGGGAAGTCCGTGGACGCAGCGAGTTCGCGCTGGCTCTCGAACCCGTCGATCCGCCTGCGCAGGACGTCGATCGTGGAGTCCAGAGCCTGGGAACCCAGGACCAAGCGCAGCGGGGCGGGTTCGGCGTCGGCGGACTCGATGATGCGGGCGGCCATGCGCTGCGGGTCGCCGGGCGCAAGTCCGCCGGCGGGATCGAGCATGGCCTGGAAGGCGTGCGCCGGAGTGCCGTCGTAGGCGTCCATGAGGTCGGCGACGCGGGCGCTGCCGTAGCGGAACTCCGTCCGAGCGCCGCCGGGTTCGACGATGGTCACTCCGATCCCGAAGCCTGCGACTTCCTGCGCGACCGCCTCGGCGAATCCCTCGATGCCCCATTTGGTCGCGTGATAGGCAGAGTTGCCAGGGAAGGCGACCTGGCCGCCGTAGGAGGAGAGCTGGATGATCCGTCCGCCGCCCTGGGCCCGGAGGTGTGGGAGGGCGGCGCGGATCAGGGTGATGGAGCCGGTGAGGTTGGTGGCGATGATGTGGTCGACCTGGGCGTCGGTGAGTTCCTCGGCTGCGCCGAACAGGCCGTACCCGGCGTTGGAGACGACCACGTCGACCCGGCCGCCCGCGAAGGATTCGTCCACGGTCTTTCGTACGGCTGCCGTGTCGGTGACGTCCAGGACGGGTGCGGTAAATGTGTCGGGGTGCTTCTCCAACAGGCTGGTGACCTTGTCCGGGGTGCGGACGGTGCCGACGACGCGGTCGCCGCGCTCCAGGAGCCGGGTGGCGAGGGCGTGGCCGAAGCCGCTGCTGACGCCGGTGATGAGCCAGGTGCGCGGGGTCATGCGTCGTCCTCCTGCGGTGGTGGGGTGGTGCCGGCGTTGACTGCGCTGAGGGCGTTGAGGGTGCGGGGGTAGCCGATGAAGGGCAGCAGACCGGTCAGCACGGCGACGAGTTGTGCGCGGGTGTTGCCGACGTTGAGATTGGCGGCGACGTGCCCCTGCACCTGGCGGTCGGCGCCGCCCAGGGCGGCGAGCAGGGCGAAGGTGAGCAGTTCGCGGGTGGGTACGTCGAGGCCGGTGCGGGTGTAGTGGTCGCCGAAGCAGTTGGCGCTCAGGAACTCCTGGATGTGCCGCTGGTCGGCGGGGGCGTTCGCGTACATGGCCGTGACGGCGTCGTCGCCCACAATGTGCTTCTGCACGGCCAGTCCGTCCGCCGCTCGCGTTTCGGGTGTCGTGGTCGACTGGCCTTCGAGAGGAAGCGAGACGCCCTGCTCGGTAAGGACGTCGTTGGTGGCGTGGAGGAAGTCGAAGACGCGGGCCATGCCGGAGTAGGGCACGGCCTGGTAGACGATCTCCTTGGCCTCCAACGGCGTGACTCCGACGGTGAGGGCGGCACCCAGCATCACCCGGTACTCGGCTACCGCGCCCACCGCGATCATCGCGGCGAGCTGGGTCATGAGCCGGATGCGTTCGGGCAGGTCGCCGGTGTGCCGCAAGACCTCGTCGAAAGCGAAGTTGTCGAAGTGCTCGATCAGCTCCGGGTCGGTGACGGCGAGCGTGGAGACGTGACCAGGGAAGAGCCGGTCGTGGGCGGCCGCGGCCTCGGCGTTGGGCTTGCGGTCGGTCACGGGCGCACCAGCGCCTTGAGGGCCTCGCGGTCGTTCATGGCGCGGTAGCCGTCGTCGATGTCCTCCAGCGAGACCGTGCGGTCGAAGACGCGGCCGGGCCGGATCGAGCCGTCGAGGATGTGCGGCATGAGTTCTTCGATGTAGGCGCGGGCGGGGGCGACGCCGCCGGTGAGGGTGATGTTGCGCAGGAAATCGGTGAAGCCGAAGGGCACGTCGGTGAACTGTGGGGCACCGACCCGGCTGACGATGCCGCCGTCGCGCACTACGCCGAAGCCCGTCACGAGGGCTTCCTTCAGGCCGACGCATTCGAGGACCTTGCGGGTGCCCTCGCCGTCGGTCAGCTCTCGGACCCGGGCGACGCCTTCGTCGCCGCGTTCGGCAACCACATCCGTCGCGCCGAACTCGCGGCCGAGGTCGGTGCGGGCCTGGTGGCGGCCCATGAGGATGATCTGTTCGGCACCGAGCAGCCTGGCGGAGATCACGGCGGACAGTCCGACGGCGCCGTCCCCGATCACGGTGACGGTGTCGCCCCTGCCCACGCCTGCGGTGCGGGCGGCGTGATAGCCGGTGCACAGCACGTCGGAGAGAGTGAGGAGGTCCGGGAGGAGGTCGGAGTCCTCGGTGACGGGCAGTTTGACGAGGGTGCCGTCAGCTTGGGGAACGCGGGCGGCTTGGCCCTGACCGCCGTCGACGCCGTTCACGCCCCATTGGCCGCCGTGCGGGCAGGAGGTCTGAAGGCCCTCACGGCAGTATGCGCAGGTGTTGTCGGCCCAGACGAACGGGGCGACGACGACATCTCCCCGCTGGACGCCGCGCACCTCGTTGCCGGTCTCCTCGACGACGCCGAGGAACTCGTGGCCCATGTGGCGAGGGCTGTCGGTGGACTCCAGCGACTTGTAGGGCCACAGGTCGCTGCCGCAGACGCAGGACAGCACGATGCGGACGACGGCGTCGGTGGGCTGCTGGATCTTCGGGTCAGCGACGTCCTCGACGCGAACGTCCCCGGCGGCGTACATCAGGGTGGCGCGCACGGTGGTGCTCCTTAAGAGGCTCGCATGTGGGTTCAGCGCGGTTCGAGACACAGAGTGGAGGCGCGGGCCCGGTCGGTCAGGACGTGTTCGACGATGCTGGTGTAGCGGCCGTACTTCCGCCGGTAGGCGGCGTCCACGTCGACGTACTCACCGGGCTCGGCGTCACGGAAGGTGACGTCGGCCCGGACACCGCCGGCCTCGATGCGGCCCTGGTGGCGGGTGCGGGTACCCCGGTACCAGGGGCCGTCGACGCCCTTGACGGAGCGGACGTAGAGCCGGTCGCCGGCCTGTACGACCCACATGGTCACGGGGGCGCGCAGGCTGCCGTCCGCACGTTCGCTCTCCAGGTCGAGTTCCTCGGCCGTGCCGATGCTGGTGAGGTCGGAGTCGTTCCAGGCGGTCATGGTTCCCACCTTCCCTGTGCGGGGGGATCGCGGCATCCGCGGGGCGCCCGGTGGAGTAGCCGGGCGTCCCGGAGATGCGGCTTCGCTTACGTGGCTGGGTGCGTCACGCCTTCAGATCGGCGAAGGTCGCGCCGTCCACCACAAACCGGTAGCGGACGTCGGAGGCGTGAATCCGCTCGTAGGCGGTGTTTATGTCCTGCGCGCCGATCAGCTCGATGTCGGCCGTGACGCCGTGCTCGGCGGCGAAGTCGAGCATCTCCTGGGTCTCGGCGATGCCGCCGAACAGTGATCCGACATACGAGCGGCCGTTCTGGCAGAGCGTGAAGACGTCTACGGGCATCGGTTCCGTCGTCACGCCAACGTTCACCATGGTGCCGTGCAGGCGCAGCAAGCCGAGGTAGTCGGGCAGGGGCACTGGTGCGCTGACGGTGTTCAAGATGATGTCGAAGGTGTTGGCCAGCTCGGTGAACGCGGTGCCGTCGCCGGTCACGGCGTAGTGGTCGGCGCCGAGGGCTGCCGCTGCTTCGCGCTTGTTCGCCGACTGGGAAAGCACAGTCACGTCGGCGTCCATGGCCTTGGCCATCTTCACGCCGAGGTGGCCGAGTCCGCCGAGGCCGACGACCGCGACCTTGGTGCCGGGGCCGGCGGCGAACCGCTTGAGCGGGGCGTAGACGGTGATGCCGGCGCACAGCAGGGGAGCGGCGGCGGCAGGGTCAAGGATCTCCGGTACGCGGACGACGAAGTCCTCGGGGGCGACGATCGCCTCGGAGTAGCCGCCCTGGGTGTGGGTGCCGGGTTCGGCCGGGTCGGGGCTGCCGAAGACGAGGGTGTGGCCCTTGAGGCAGTACTGCTCCTGGCCGGCCCGGCAGTTGTCACACTCGCGGCAGGAGTTGACCATGCAGCCGATGCCGACCAGATCGCCGACCTGGTGACGGGTGACGTCGGAGCCGGTCTCGGTGACCCGGCCGACGATCTCGTGGCCGGGAACGAGCGGGCTGACCGGGAGGGGGCCGAATGAGCCGTCGACGAAGTTGATGTCGGAGTGGCAGATGCCGCAGTACAGGATGTCGAGCCGGACGTCGTGCGGGCCGACGTCGCGGCGCTCGACGGTGACGGGAGAGAGCGGTCGGCCGGCCTCATGGGCGCCGAACGCGTTGACGGTGGTGGGCACGCTGGTTCCTTCTTGCGGGGCGTACGGGGTGGGAGGTCAGGCTTCGGGGATGGCCCGGCCGAAGTCGGTGAGCGTGACGGCCTCGGGTTCGGGGCCGCCGCGGCTGCCGGTCTCCAGGGCGTCCAGGGCGGCCAGTTCGTCGACGGTGAGGTCGAAGTCGAAGACGTCGATGTTCTCGGCGATGCGGTGCCGCTTGATGGACTTCGGGATGACCGAGCGGCCCTGCTGGATCCCCCAGCGCAGCAGCACCTGGGCCGGGCTCTTGCCGTGGGTCTCGGCGATGGCGGTCACGGCCGGGTCTTCCAGGACGCTGCGGCGGTGTTCGCCGTAGCCCGGGTAGAAGGTGATGCCGCCGATGGGGGACCACGCCTGGTTGAGGATGCCGTGGGCGTCGTCGAAGTCGAGGACGGCGCGCTGCTGGAAGTATGGGTGGATCTCCAGCTGGTTGACAGCCGGTACGACATCGGTGGCGTCGAGCAGCCGGGTGAGGTGGTCGACCATGAAGTTGCTGACGCCGATCGCGCGGACCTTGCCGTCGGCCAGCAGCTTCTCCAGAGCGCGGTAGGCGGCGAGGGTCTTGTCGAACTCGGACGGCAGGGCCTGGTGCAGGATCAGCAGGTCGATCCGGTCGAGGCCGAGCTTGGCGGCGCTCTTGTGGAAGCCGTGCAGCGTCTCGTCGTAGCCGTAGTCGCTGATCCAGATCTTCGTCTCGACGAAGACGTCGTCGCGCGGGACGCCGGAGTCGCGGATGGCCTGGCCGACCTCGCGTTCGTTTCCGTAGGCGGCGGCGGTGTCGATGTGGCGGTAGCCGAGGTCGAGGGCGTCCTGCACCGCGGCGATGGTTTCGTCGGGTGGTGTCTGGAAGACGCCGAGTCCGAGGGCGGGCATCTCGACGCCGTTGTTGAGGGTGAGGGTCTTCATCACAGGGACCTTTCGGTGCGGGGTGCCCGTGGGGACACGACGAGGGTCAGGACGGTTGCGACGGCCAGCGCCAGGAGGACGGCCGAGCCGGTCAGGGCCGCTGCGGAGCGGCCGGCGATGTCGGCCGGTGTGTGGCCGGTGGAGACCCTTGCGGCGACGGCCGTCAGCAGACTCAGAGCCAGCGCGCTGCCGATCTGGTGCACGGTGTTGACCAGGCCGGAGGCGGCCCCCGCGTCCGAGGCGGCGACGCCGTCGACGCCGCTGGAGGTCAGTGGTGCCAGCGTCAGGCCCTGCCCGGCGCCGATGAGCACCATCGGCAGGGCGATGCCGGTCAGGTAGGGGGTGTGCAGGCCGAGACGGCTCAGCCACGCCATGCCCACCGTGGTCAGCGCGACTCCCGTCACCAGGACCAGTGGCCGTGCGGCCCGCTCCAGGAGGCGGGGCACCTGGACAGCAAGGGCGAAGTTGACCAGCGTCATCGGCAGGAACGCCATCCCCGCCTGCAACGGAGTCCAGTGGTAGACGCTCTGCACGAACTGCGCGGTGAAGAAGAAGAACCCCATCATCGCGCCCATGTAGAGCATCCGGGTGACGTAGGCCCCACCACGCTCCCGGCTGATGAACAGCCGCAGCGGCACGATCGGCTGGGCGGCCCGCCGCTCCACCGCCACGAACGAGCCCAGCAGCACCACGCCCGCCGCCAGCGGCAGCAGAGTGGCCGGTGCCGTCCAGCCGAAGTCGGCCGCGTCCACGATACCCAGGACCAGGGCGGTGGAACCCAGGGTCGCCAGCAGCGCCCCGGCCACGTCGAAACGGCCGCCGCGCCGTTCGGTCTCGGGCAGGAACCGCACGGCCAGCACCATCATCACGGCGCCGACGGGCACGTTCAGGAAGAACCCGGCCCGCCACGAGACCAGGTCCGCGGCCAGCCCGCCGACGACCAGGCCGAGCGCCGCGCCGAGGCCGGCGACCGCGCTGTAGGCAGCCATCGCCCGATTACGGGCCCGGCCCTCCGCGAAACTGCGGGTGAGCAGCGACAGCGCAGAGGGGGCCAGGACGGCGGCGCCAACGCCCTGGAACGCGCGGGCACTGATCAGCCACCACTGGGTCTGCGCGGCGCCGACCAGCAGTGAGGCCAGCGAGAACACGACCAGGGAGAACAGGAAGACCCTGCGGTGTCCGAACAGGTCACCGGCCCGCGCCCCCAGTAGGAGCAATCCGCCGAAGACCAGGACGTACGCGTTGGTGATCCAGGACAGGCCGGTCTCGGAGAAGCCCATGGCCGAGCGGATCTGCGGCAACCCCGTGAACACGATCGAGTTGTCCAGGATGACCATGAAATAGCTGACGCAGACGATCAGAAGGATCAACGTCGGGTGAGCCGGTGACCTGCCCGGCCGCTTCGCCGCAGGCGTCGACGTGAGCTGAGCGGTGGTGGTCATGACGTCACCAGCCCCATCGTCAGCTCCTCGTCATCGGCCGCGGTGATCGGCTGCCGACCTGCCGGGGCAGTGCCGCTCCCGCGCGCGACGGCAGCCGTCGTTCTGCTCGCAGACTGCCTGCTCACGGCCGGACCAGCACCTTGAGCGCCTCGCGGGCGTCCATGGCCCGGTAGCCCTCGGCGACCTCGTCGAGAGCGACCGTGCGGTCGAAAACCCGGCCGGGTTCGATCCGGCCCTCCAGGACGTCGGGGAGGAGTTCCTCGATGTAGGCGCGGGCCGGGGCCGGGCCGCCGGTCAGGGTGATGTTCGGGCCGAAGAGGCTGCCGAAGCCGACCGGGGCCTCCTCGTACTGCGGCACGCCCACACGGCTGATGGTGCCGCCGACGCGGACCACTCCGTACGCCTGTTCGTAGGCGGGCCGGTGCCCGACAGCTTCCAGGACGATCGGGCTGCCGCCGCCGGTGAGCTCGCGGACCTTCTCGATGCCCTCGCCGCCGCGCTCGGCGACCACGTCGGTCGCTCCGAAGGCGCGCCCCAGGTCGGTGCGGGCGGTGTGCCGGCCCATGAGGACGATCTGCTCGGCGCCCAGTCGCTTCGCGGCGAGCACGGAGAGCAGGCCGACCGCGCCGTCGCCGATGACGGTCACGGTGCTACCGCGGCGCACCCCGCCGCGCACGGCGGCGTGGTGTCCGGTGCCCAGTACGTCCGAGAGGGTCAGCAGGGACGGGATCAGCGCGTCGTCTGTGCCGACGGGCAGCTTGACCAGGGTGCCGTCGGCGAGCGGCACACGGGCTGCCTCGCCCTGCCCGCCGTCGACGCCGTTCACGGCCCAGAAGCCGCCGTGCACGCAGGAGGTCTGCAGCCCCGCCCGGCAGTGTTCGCAGGTGCCGTCGGAGTAGGCGAACGGCGCGACGACCAGATCGCCCTTCTTCACGGTGCGGACCTCGCCGCCGACCGCCTCGACCACGCCGATGAACTCGTGTCCCATCCGGACCGGACCGTCGGCGCCAGGCATGGACCGGTAGGGGTGCAGATCACTGCCGCACACACAGGCGGTAGTGATGCGTACGAGGGCGTCGGTGGGCTCCTTCAGAGTCGGGTCGGCCACGTCCTCGACACGGACGTCGCCTGCTTCGTACATGAGTGCTGCGCGCACGTTGCTCCCTCGGATCGGTAAGAGTGAGGTCAGGGGCCGATTCCACGGGGTGGGGCCCTGTTCCTGTTCCAGGGAACACCGCGCGGCACCGCAGGTGGGAGTCACCGCTCTTCCAGGTACTGGCAGTACCTCGCAGGCCCTCCGAGGCCGTCCTACGGTGGAGAGGCCGGCACTAGATTCACGCCGATCCGAAAGGTCCCCCCGTGTCACTGCCATCCGCAGCAATCACCATCCCTCCCGCTCCTCGCCGTACGGCACTCCGCCAGGAGAGCGACCATGACCGGGCCTGACAGAAGGAGCCTCGCCGGCGAGGTGCGCGAGTTCCTGAGCACCCGCCGGGCCCGGATCACCCCTGAGCAGGCCGGGCTGCCCGTCTACGGCGGCAACCGCCGGGTCGCGGGGCTGCGCCGCGAGGAGGTCGCCCTGCTCGCGGGCATGAGCGTGGACTACTACGTCCGGCTGGAACGCGGGAATCTCAGCGGCGCCTCCGACTCCGTTCTGGAAGCCCTCGCGCACGCCCTGCAACTGAACGAGGCCGAACGTACCCACCTGTACGACCTGGCCCGCGCCTCCACTCCGTCCGGACGACGACCGGCGGTGACCTCCTCGCGGGTACGGCCCACGATCCTGCGGATGCTCGACTCGATGACCGACGTGCCGGCGTTCGTCCGCAACGCCCGCTTTGACGTCGTGGCCGCCAACGCGCTCGGCCGGGCACTGTACGCGCCGCTCTTCGACTCCCCGCTGTTCGCGCAGCGCGGGCCGGTCAACAGCGCCCGCTTCCTGTTCCTGGACCCCGCGGCCCAGGACTTCTGGGTCGACTGGGACAAGGGCGCCGACGACGCCGTCGCCTTCCTGCGCACCGAGACCGGCCGGGCGCCGCACGACAAGGCGCTCACCGACTTGGTCGGGGAGCTGACGACCCGCAGCAACGAGTTCGCCCGCAGGTGGGCCCGGCACGACGTGAAGTTCCACCGCTCGGGCGTGAAGAACTTCCACCACCCGCTCGTCGGTGACCTCGCGCTGCCCTACGAGGCGCTGGACCTCCCCTCCGACCCGGGCCTGCGCCTCAACTTCTACACACCCGAGCCGGACTCTCCGGAACGCCAGGCGCTGGACCTGCTCGCCAGCTGGACGACCACCGGCACTGTTGTGCCCGCCGACACCGACTGACCCCACACGAACGAGGAGAACCCACCTCATGCAGTACCGACCGCTCGGCCGCACCGGCGTCCAGGTCAGCCCCCTCTGCCTGGGCGCGATGATGTTCGGGCCCTGGGGCAACGAGGACGAGGCGGACTCGATCCGCATCATCCACCGCGCCCTCGACGCGGGCATCAACTTCGTCGACACCGCCGACGTCTACTCCGCCGGCGTCAGCGAGGAGATCGTCGGCAAGGCCCTCAAGGACCGCCGCGAGGACGTCTTCCTGGCGACGAAGTTCTTCATGCCGATGGACCAGGACGACCCCAACCAGCGTGGCGGCTCCCGCCGTTGGATCATCCGGGAGGTGGAGAACTCCCTGCGCCGTCTGGGCACCGACCACATCGACCTCTACCAGGTCCACCGCCCCAGCCCCGACACCGACGTCTCCGAGACCCTCGGCGCCCTCTCCGACCTCGTCCGCCAGGGCAAGGTCCGCTACATCGGCTCCTCGTCCTACTCCGGCTCCCAGATCGTCGAGGCGCAGTGGGCCTCGCGTGACCGGAACCTGGAACGGTTCGTCACCGAGCAGCCCCCATACTCCCTCCTGGTCCGCGGCATCGAGGAGGACGTCCTGCCCACCGTGCGCCGACACGGCATGGGCACCCTTACCTACAGCCCGCTCTCCGGCGGCTGGCTCTCGGGCCGCTACCGCAAGCACGCCACCGAGGGCCCCGCCTCCGCCGCGCGCCCCCAGGCCCGCTTCGACATGAACACCCCCGCCAACCAGCGCAAGCTGGAGGCCGTCGAACAGCTCGCGGTCCTGGCGGAGAAGTCCGGCCTCACCCTGATCGAGCTGGCCGTCGCCTTCGTGATCAACCACCCCGGCGTGACGTCGGCGATCATCGGTCCGCGCACCATGGAGCAGCTGGAGGCGTTCCTGCCCGCGGCCGACGTCACCCTGTCCGCGGACGTCCTCGACGCCATCGACGAGATCGTCGCCCCCGGCGTCACCGTCAACCCGGTCGACAACAGCTACGGCGACTTCGAGCTGCGAGCCGACCAGCGGCGGCGCTGACGCGACCCGGCCCACCCCGGTCAGGCGAGGTGGGCCAGGGCCGGCGGTGTCGGGGCTTGAGTCCGGTCGAGGACCTCGATGCCCAGCCGGTGTCAGGTGCTGGACTCATGCGCCCGGATCGGACGGTGGCCATGACGCCGCCGTCGACGAGGAGGTCGTTCTCGGTAATGAAGGACGATCCGGGGCGGAGCAGGAAGGCGGCGGCGCCGGCGATGTCGTCGGCCGTTCCCAGGCGCCCGGTTCCGGAAGCCTTGACCATGGCCTGCGTCCTCGGGCCGCTCTCGCCGTCGAGTTCCTGTTGTCCCACGGGAGTGGCGATCACCCCCGGGCTGATGGAGTTGACGCGAGCGCCCCGCTCTCCCCTCCCGGGGGTGCCGGTGCGGGTGACCGCCCGAACCGACCTACGGCCGTGACGCTCATTTGACGCTCTGGGTGCCCCTCCGGCCCGCACGCAGGACGCGAGAGCCCCCTGACCTGGTGCTTTACCGTCAGTATCCAGGCCGACATCTTTTCGATGACGCATCATGTGGAGTGTGTCGCGATTCTTGAGCCTGCTGCAAAGGGCCGCTGACCTGCGGCTTTACGAATGCGCATGACGCGCGGGGTGTGCGTTATGGGCGAATTTTTGACGCTGGTTTGACGCTCGTCGGGCGGTTTTTCCGACGGGCCGTCAGGAGTATCTGACGGGCCGTCAGGTGTCTCTGAGTGGCTGTGCAGGACGGCTCGTGGGCGAGGTCGGCTCAACCGTGCCGGTGATTACCTAGAGTGATGCTCGGAAGGGGCCTGAGCGCTCTTCACGCTCGTCCTCGCCACCGCTCCAGCCGATGGCGAGTTGCGCCGCGTCGGCTCGGCCGGTGCGGTCCCGGAGCGCTGCGCTGTTATCGCCCGGCCGGAGGTTCTGGCCCTTCCGCAGAGCCGCTGACGGCCGTCCGGCCCGGACTCGCCCATCGTGTTGAGGGTCATGCATGCCGGCATCTTGCTCCCGGCTATTGGGTTCGGAGACGCGGAGGCCCCGATAGTTCGGCATGGAAGCGAAGCGAACCTTCACGCGTTCTTCACCGTCTTGGAAGTGCTGGCGGAAACAAGCTTGCGGTTGCTCGATGTTGGGGGTCTCCAGGTGGAGGAGGGGATCGTGTCGGGTCTGAGGCTGTTCCGAGCGACGACGGACGGGGCGACTGAGGTGGCTCCGCGTCTGGCCGAGGTCGAGGCGGGTGTCAGCGGCTCATCGAGGCCAACATGGAGACGCTGCTGGGTGTCAGGTTCCTCGCGAGTGAGTACGTCATCGACTGTGTGGACGGCGGGCGTATCGACTCCCTGGGGATCGACGAGACTGGTGCCCCTGTGGTCGTCGAGTACAAGCGTGGAACGGATCCCGGCGTGTTCTCTGAACTTGGCGAGTGAGCCTTGGCGTTGGACATGCGGGTGGTGGGGCCTCCGGCTCGGACGACTCGACCTGCGCCGTCGGCTGATGGCGCAGGTTGGTCGTCTGGCCGGGTCCCGCCGCTTAGCTCACTGCATCGAGCAGGGTCGCCGCTGCGACCAGTGAGAGTGCACAGCCCAGGAGGTCACTGCACGGGCAATCAACTTGTACTTCCGGGTAACCAGTAGGGACAACTCGACGAGCTGGGTGCACCGTTCCAGTTCGGCGTCGGTCGTGGTCGACAGGTGGGTGACAAGGTCGGCCACACGCCCCTGGTACTGCGCGTAGGAGGCGAAGTATCCTCCTCCGCCGAGCCGGGAGACGCCGCCGGGCCGGACGCAGAAGAGCAAGTGGATGAGGCTGGCGGCCATACAGCCGATGCCCAGCCAGGGGAGCCACTCAGCGCCATTCCATAGAGCGAGGATTCCTGACTTGAGCTTGCTCCGCTTTGACGGACACGGTGACTGTTTTGGTCAGGCCGCGAAAGCGGTCTCGTAGTCGGCTGGGCTGCGATAGCCCAGGCTGCTGTGCAGGCGGCGGACGTTGTACCAGCCTTCGACGTACTCGAAGATCGCTGTGCGGGCGGAGGCTCTGCTGGACCACACGTGGCCGTCGGCGGGGACAAGTTCGCGTTTGAGGGTAGCGAAGAAGGACTCGGCGAGAGCGTTGACCCAGCAGACTCCGGCCCGCCCCACGGACAGCCGTATGCCTATGCGATCGGCGGCGGCTGCGAGTTCCCGGCTGGTGCACTGACAGCCCCTGTCGGCGTGAAAAATCAGCCCTGGCCTGGGCTTTCGTGTCTGGCAGGCGGCGGTGAGGGCCTCGGTGACGAGGGAGGTCCGCAGGTGGTCGGCCGTGGCCCAGCCGACCACCTTGCGGGAGGCGATGTCGATGACGGTGGCCAGGTAGAGCCAGCCCTCCGAGGTCGCGATGCAGGTGATGTCACCGCACCACCGTGTGTTCAGCCTGGTGGAGGGTGCGAAGTCCCGCTGCAGGAGGTCGGGCCGGTGGCCGGCCCCGGGGTCAGGGACGGTGGTGCGGACGCGGCGGTGGCGGCAACGGCCGGTGAGACCTGCCTCGCGCATGAGCCGGGCGACCCGGCGCCGTCCGCATAACGCGCCCGCCTGCCTGAGTGCTGCGTGGATGCGTGGGGAGCCGTAGGCGCCGCGGGAGCCGGCGTGGACCTCGATGATCCGGTCGGTGAGTTCGGCGTCCTGGCGGCGGCGTTCGGAGGGCTTGCCGGTGCGGCGGGCGTAGAAGGCGGCTCGGGAGACCTTGAGCAGGTCACAGGCTTGTTTGACGCTGTGACCTGCGCGTTTCTCCGCCTCGATGAACGGGTGCACGTTCACCGGGTCTCCTTTGCGAAGAAAGCAGTGGCTCGCTTGAGGACCTCGACGTCCTCGCGCAGGCGGCGGTTCTCCCGCCGCAGCCGGGCCAGCTCGTCCCGCTCGGCACTGGTCAGACCGTCCTTCTCACCGGCGTCGACCTGGGCCTGGCTGACCCACAGCCGCACCGCGGTCTCCGGCAGGTCGAAGTCCCGGGCGACCTGCCCGATCGTGCGGTCACCGCGACGGCACAACTCGACGATCTCGGCCTTGAACTCCGGTGTGAACGAGCGACGAGGGCGTGGCTTCTTCTTCCCCATGCTCTCCATGGTGGACATCCTTCCGGGGACTCAACCCCTGATATGGGATGTCCGTCGAACCGAAGCAAGCTCAGACACCCGCGAATCACCCCCGCATGGACAGTTCCTGTAGCTCTCACGGGGCATTCGGTACGCCGGTTGCCAGGGCCGAGCGGATGCGGTCCTCCGCGCGGGCACGCAGCCGGTGACGGACCTCGAGCTCGGCGATCAGCCGGCCGGCGGTGTTGGTCGCGAAGCAGGTGAGCCGCACGCCGTCAGCGTCGGTGTTCCTCAACCGGGCCTCGGGATGGGGCCGTTCGCTGCGGACGATCAGTCGCATGCCCTGCGGCCAGCCGGCCAGTTCTCGACGGCCGGGGTCCAGGCCGGTCCGGGGATCTTCAGCACGTGCTGGTGGATTGTCTCGGTGATCGTCATTCCGACGGAATACGTCAGCCATCTGCCCTGCCGGGCGAGCCAGGACACGAACGCGTGGGTCCCGCCGGCGGAGTCTGCGTGGATCGGCGTCCGCCGTCCGCGTCTGTATTTCCTGGATAGTCGGGCCCAGAGCTCGATCAGGTTCCGAGGCTCACAGGGCTCTGGCAATATTTCCACCATGGATTATCAAAGGCAGTTCCGGCTCGTGGCCCTCGAGCGGGGCGTTCCTGAGAACGAGGTCGGCGAATTCGCCGAGTTGCTGCGGTTCGGGATCTGGACGAACCCGACCTACGGCGGCGACCTGGTCGGGCAGCAGGGCGGGGTGCCACGGCTGCCGGTGGGCATGGAGTGGCCGTCCTCCGATTTGGGCCCGCTGCCGTTCGTCGCCTCGTACGACTGTGCGGCGCTGCCCCGGGTCGACGGCCTCTCCCTGCCCGTGGACGGTTCGCTGCTCTTCTTCCTGCACCACAGGAACGCGCAGGAGGTCCACCTCGACTGCGGCGAAGAGGCCGAGAACATCGCCCGCGAGCAGCAGTACGCGCGGGCCGTATATGTGCCGGGCGGAACCGAGACCGTGACGCCGGAGATACCGGAGTACGGCGATTACAAGGGCGACACCGGGGACCCCTTCGCCGAGGAGGAGGTCAAACTCTTCGCCGCCGTGATACCGGTCCTGCCCTGGTCCGAATACTGGCCGGATGTGTCGGACAGCGAGGAGTACGTGGACTGCGCTCTGCCGCACAAGGAGGAGCTCTGCGCCTTGGTGGAAGAGTTGTGGCCGGAGCCCAGGGGCGGCTCCTTCGTGACCATCGGCGGATACACCCGGGACAACGGCTATCCGTACGGCACCCCGGAGGAAAGGATGGAGGTGGACAGGCGCGAGTGGACACCGCTCGCCCAGTTCAGCAGGGGCCGCGAGATCTACGCGGGGCGTTTCCTGATCCGCAACGACCACCTCACCGCCCGTCGTTTCGGCAAGGCCCTTTCTTTCACGGTGTTCACCGAGTGACGACAAGTCACCGACTGCCTCGATCCTCCGGAACGGGCCGCCGAGGAACTCGGCGGCTTCATGACAGGGGAGGGCGCCCGACGGCATACGCCGGACGGCCGGGGTGGGAAGGGGGGCAGCCGATCACCCGGTCACCAGCCGGTGCCGACAGCCTCGTCGAAGGGTGGCCCGGCCCTGTCGGTGGCCACCTGTTTACTTGGCACATGCCCGACAAGATGAGTCGCAACGATGCCCACCAAACCACGGCTCCCACTGACGACACCGAGATGGTCGAGCCGTACGGAGGTGGGACGGGACTTCGGTTCAAGATCCGTAACGTGAAGATCGATGGCCAGGCCGACGTGGCACACGTCCGCGGAGGAGGCTCGTACAAGGTCAATTTCGACGTGCTGCACGATTGCTCGGAGTGCGGCAACGCCATCAACCAGGTGATCGTCGGTCTGGCGGGCCAGGATCGTGCCCAGGCGTCGGTATGGAACGGTAAGCGGCGCAGCGGGGGCGGCTTGAAGGTGGTCAATGCCGGCACGCGCGTCGAGGCGCTGGCGGAAGACAACCCTGGTCCGGCGGAGTGGGTGAATGTGTCGTGCGATCTCGTTGTTCCTGGTGAGCCCGGCGTCTACTCGGTTCGAGCGCGTTATGCCCAGGCGTATCAGGGACGCCTGATGACCGCCGAGGGGCGTGCGGTTCCCCAGCCGGAGTACCAGGACGCGCTGGGCTGGTGGAAGGTCGACCGTCCGGAAGGGCCCGGCCCGGAATCGACCATAGGCACCATCGTCGTCGAGGCGTAAAGCAGCCGGCCGGCGCGCTGGTCCCTGCGGAAGATCCACGGCCGGGTGGGGACATCGGCGTGCGTCGCGGGGGGTGCGACGACATGCCGTCTATTCAGTGAACGCGGTGAAGGAACGCGCCCTGTCGAATCGGCCGGCGGCGAGGTCGTCGTAGCGGATCATGAAGCGCCCGATGTAGTAATCGTCCGGCGAGAACTCGGCAAGCACTACCCACTCACGCATCACCCGAAGAGTTTCCTTCTCGATCTGCGGATCCTGCTCGTCCAGCGGGTCGGCGAGATCGCCGGCCTTTCTGCGCGCCGTGACAATATCCAGTGCCATCATGGTCTCCGGAATGCTGTACATGTGGTCGGTCATCACCTCCCTGATGTCACTGGAGTGACCACCGAGAGAGATGGCGCCGCCGTCTCCCGGGTAGAGCTCTTCGGCCAGAGCGCAGAGCTCCTCTCTGTGGGTCAGGTTCCAGCCCAGGTGCTCCAGGGCGCCGGACTGCTGGGTCTTGCCATTGACCTCGAGCAGTTCGTCGTCATCAAGCAATTCCTCGTCGAACCAACTGGGCAGTTCGGCGCCTACCGTGGCGAAGAGCTTGCACTTCGGGCCGACGAAATCGAGCTCCGAATTGTAGAACATCTGCCCGGTATGGTCGGGCTCCTCCGCCGTTGTGGTTTCTGTGCCGGCCGGCACGTACACAACCCGCGCGTACTCCTGCTCGGCACCGTTGAAGTAGGCCCACTCGTGGTGCAGGAAGAAGAGTAGCGAGCCGTCCGCCGGCAGGGGGAAACTGTCCACTCGGGGGAGCGTCGCGCAGTCCAGGGAGGCGATGAACGGCAGCGGCCCCTCGTCGGAGGACGGCCACTCCATGCCCACCGGCAGCCGGGGCAGCCCGCCGAATTGTCCGACCGGAGCGCTGTTGGGGCGCACGTCCGCATGTACCGCGAATCGTAGGAATTCGGCGAACTTTCTGATTCCTTCCTCCGGAATGCCCCGCTCGATCGCCGTGCACCGGAATTGCTGGTGGTAGTCCATGTTCCGGCATGGTAGTCGGCGGGCGTCCTGCTGCGGTGTGCAGGGGGTCCCCGTGGTTGAGTGCGCGGGTTCGTGCATAACCGACGAGACCACCCCCGCCCACGGACGCGACGGACGAAGCCTTCTGGAAGCGGTTCACCACCGCGTCTCCCCGGCGAAATTCTTGCCCGCCTTCCGCAGGATCTCGCGCTTTTCCTCCAGTTCACGGACCTTCGTGCGCAGGGCCGGGTTCTCGGCCTCCAGCGGCGTGGGCCACCGGCGTCAAACCCGCCTGTCAACCGCGGCGAACTCCGGCCTCCCATCGTGGGGTCCCGGACGGAACAACATGAAGGCAGTCCAGCGGGACGCCAGTCAGTGGGCGGGCCGTGACCACCAAAACCCGCTACCGATATCGATGTCGATGGGTGTGCCTAGTCTTTCGCCCACATCACAGCGGGGGCGAACCGGGCCGTCTCGTGCAATTGCGCCGAGTTCTGAGAGTGGGGAGAGGTCGAGAGTCCATGGGCTGGTTAGCGGCAGGCGGCGCCTACGAAGTCGCGCTGGTGAAGGGGCGGGTGGTGGCACGGCGAGCGTCGGGCGCGTCGCCGGCCGGGCAGGAGGACAAGCAGGAGAGGACCCTGCCCGCGGAGTTGGAGGACCGCCCCGAAGTCGTCGAGCTCCAGCGCTTCGCCGAGTGGCTGGACCGGCACGCGGCCGAGTGTGCGGTACAGGTCGGCAACTGGATGGTGTCCTCGCTTCCGGTGTCGACCGGTCTGCTGGCGCGGGTCCGGAGCCGACGAGGCATGACAGGCGGCGCTCCGCGACATCCTCGTCGTCGGCGACGGCCCGCACGAAGTCGGCTTCCTGTGCGATGCGGACGAATCGGGCGAAGTGCGGGTGATGAACCTGGACGGCGAGATCGTCCGCGTATCGGCCCGGTCGGTGACCATGCCCCACCCGGTCCTCCTCCCCGGCCTGGAGGACCTCCGGGCCTTCGCGGCCGAGTCGGGCGTGGTCCAGGGTGTTGAACAGATCCACCGGGCTACCTGGCGCAAACCCGCCGGATCCGACGGTGCCCGCGCCGTGGTCACCGAGTTCGCCGGCGCCGAGTACCGCTCGTGGTTCCACCTCTCCTCCCGTGCCATGTCTCTTGGCTACAGCATCGCCGGTGGCAACGTGGTCGACCGGATCCGGGACGCCGGGCGCGTCGTTCACCGCCACGGTCGGCATGAGCAATCCCTACGCCGAGGAGCAGGCCTGGACCGGCGAGCTGACCTGCTTCGACGAGAGCGGGCACCGCAGGCTCCCGCTGGCCGAGGTCGGCCCCGTGGCCTCGTCCGAAGGCATGCGCATGGCCGCGGCCCTGCACGCCGGCCGCACGGAGCCCAAGGACGACACCGCATGAACGACGGCGGTACGTACATCCACGAAAGGCACGCGGTCATGAGCGACGGGAGGACACGGGACAAGGCAACGGCGGAGACGGAGGAGCTGCTGCGCGCCGACGCGATACTGCCGCCGGGCACCCTCCACGGGGGTGACCGGGCCGTCCCCGTGTTCGCCCGGACCTATCGGCATCCGGGGCTGGAGGGCCGGATCGCCGTGCGCCTGATGGCCGAGGACCGGACCGGGGACACGGACACGGGCTTCCTCGGACTCGAACTTAGGGCGAGCCGGTGGAGGTCGGCGTCGGGCAGCACCGTGCCATGGGCTTCCCGGAATGGATACTGGTCCGTCACCCTGTGGACGGCCACCTGGCGATGTCCCTGGTGGAGGAGATGGACAAGGTCGCGCGGACGGTGAGATCCCGGGCGAAGAGGGCCCGAGCCGCCTACGAGATGATCGGCGAGCGGCTCGCGGGCTCCGTACCGCACTTCCTGCCGACCTTCTACGAGCAGGCCGGCCGGGTGTTCCTCGCAGCCGGCCAGACCGCGTACGCGTCCCAGAATGTTCGTCAACGCCCGCAAGGCCGAGACCGCGTACGCGCTGCCGTTCGACGAGGCGCGCATGGACGCGGTGTTCCTCGAGTTCGCCCTGGCCGGAGCCGTGCCGACGAAGATCCTCTCCCGCTACGCCAAGGGGCTGTCGTCCCGGGTCCCGGCCGCGACCGCGTTCCGCCACCTGCGCGGGCTCTTCGTCCGGCTCGCCGCGCACGGTGTGCCGCCGTCGAGCCCGGGCGCGTCCGACCTGCGCAGACTGGCGAAGGCGGCCGCGGGCAAGCACGCGCTCGCCGAGGAGATGGCCTACCTGCGCGAGATGCTGCCCCTGCCCGGCACCGTCAAGGCGTCCCCCCGCCTGGTGGAAGGCGCACCGGGCCGCGCTGCTGGAGCTGGCCCGGGAGCCCGCCGTCCGCGGCATGCTGCCCGAGGGATGGAAGGGGGATGAACTGTCCCAGTGGCTGGACCTGCTGGAGCGGGCCGGGGCCACTGCCGGGCTGTGCGACGCCACGCTGCCCGCCGAGGAACGTTCCCCCGACGGCACGGCCGGATGGACGCACAGGTTCGTCGCCCTGTGCGCGGCCGACTACTTCCCCGCCCCGCCGCCGGAGCTGTACCCCTCGTCGATCGCCTGGCCGACGCGCTGCGCGCCGAACTCCTGGCGCACGGGGAGGAGCTGAAGCCCCCGCTCAGCGACGTGAACCTGCTCGACCAACTCCTGTCCCTGGGCATCCGGGTGGCGGAACCTGACGGCGCCCTGTGTCTCAACACGGACAGGTGGGCGGCCGGCGCGTACAAGCGGGATCTCCTCGCGCTGGCGGCCGACGCCCGTTTCCTCCCGGCGTTCCGACCGGGAAAGAATCTCACCGAACTGGCCGAGTCCCCCGGCGGACGGCCGATGCTCGCCGCCTGGGTGGCAGCGGGCAGCCGCGCGTACCTCGACCGTGAACTGCCCGGGCTCCCCGACGCCTTGCGCGCTCTGACGCGGCTGCCCGTGGAGATTCCGGCCATCGCCGCCGACGAGGTACGGGCAGCGCTGGACGTCGGCGTCGCACCCGCGCTGGCCCGTGCCCTGCGTACCGGCGTCCTCGACGAGCTGGGCTGGCCTGCCTGGGAGGAGGCCCTGCGATCCGCCGCGGCCCAGGCGCAGGACACGGTGCCGGACATCAAGGTCGTCGACGCCTGGCCGCATCTGATTGTCGTGTCCGGCCGGGAGATCCGGGAGATCCGGGAGATCCGGGAGATCCGGGAGATCCGGGAGATCCGGGTGATCGGGGCGGAGGGCACGGTTCTCGTACATGAACCACCGTTCGGATCGGACCAGCCCTCGTCGTTCGGCTGCCAGTACGTCGACGGAGAGCTGTTCATCTGGTGGGAGTCGCCCACCCACATCGCCTGGCGGGGCTACTGGCACGGTGTCACCGACTCGTCGCACACGACCGTCTTGGGGGACCACGACGGCTGGTGGCCCTGCGTGGTGGACGGGCGCAGGGTCGAAAGGGGCATGGCCCCCGCGTCGGCTGCCTCTTCCCGGAGGTGGCCGGACCACCGCGTACGGTGTGCTGCGCCGAGGGGACACCTCGGTGCCGCAGGCGCGGCGTCCGTGCCCCGGCGGGTAGACGTCGTACCCGGAGCGGCTCCACGAGGGCGGTGTGGCCGGTGACGGCACGTCGTACTGGGTGTGGGTGCGGGAGGACGGGCGGCGAAGGACCGCTCACCTGGCGCACGTACGATCCCGCCACCGCCACCGTGGGCGCACCCGGGGCACCGCGGTGGATCGAGGAGGCCCTGCGCGGCGAGCCGGAGGGAAGCACCCTCGAGGCCGCCTGGTTGCTGCCCGCTCCCTCCGTCGTGCGGGGCCCGCTCTGCGCCCCGGTGGACAGGGTGCTCGGCCGGCGGGTGATGAGACTGCCCGACGGCACGCGGCGCTGCGAGGACCTGAGCGGCCGCACGGTCGTCGTACCGGCCGACAGGGGCGGGGATCCGGAGCACGCGCTGGTGTTCCCGGGCACCGACCGGCTGGTGACCGTGTGCCAGTGGTGGGAAGGCACGGTCCGGCTGCACGACCCCGACGGCGCGCTGCTCGCCGAGACCGGGACCGGTTACCGGGCCGGACCCTTCAACGCAGGTACGGCCCTGCTGCCGCACCTGCGGTACTGGCGCCATCTCCAGCCGCGCGACCCGCAGGAGTCCGCCGCGCTCCGCCGGCTCGACGAGGCCACCGCGGCGGCCCTCCTGACAGGGGCCATGGCCGCCTTGGAGGACGAGAAGGCCGACGACCAGGGCGGCCTGCCGGCCCTGGTCGGTACGCTCCTGCCGGAGGTCGGCCACCAGGCACTGCGCACGGGCATCACCGGGGTGGTGCGGTTCGCCGCCGAGCAGCAGCGCGTCCTGGACGCGCCGCGCACCCGGCTCGACGCGGCGATCGCCGGAGGCGCCCGGCGGGAATCACGGCCCGAGCCGGGCGACGAACTGCTCGAGGCCGCGGTGAACGGTGTCGGCCTGACGGGCCGGAGCTCGTTGTCTCTCTATACCAGCTATTACTCTTCCGGCCACGACCTCTACGGCCTGCCGCGCCTGTTGGGCCGGTCGATGCGGAGCCCGGCCGAGCCGGCTCCCCCGGCCCCGGCCCACGTCGAGCTGGTAAGGCAGAATCCGCTGAGGAAACTGGACGCCCTGGCCCTGCCGGAGCTGCCCACGATTCTGGCACTGCGGGCGGGCTCGGAGTGCACCGTGGAGGAGCACCGGGAAGCGCTGGACGCGTTCCTCGAGGTATTCGACACCCAAGGGCTCACGGAGCTCGACCCCGGCCACTGGCGCAGTGTCCGGCTGCGACTGGACCGGAGCCTGCTCGTAGGGCCCGACGCGCTGAGCGGCGCGAGGGAAGAGGCCGTGCTGGACCTCGCCGGCGGCGCGTTCCTGCTCTTCCCTTCCCGCCCGTACCACTTCCTCATCGAGTGGGACTCCGGTGAGGACCCCGGGGGCGTCCGCTTCGGGGCGCTCTTCCACGATCCGTCCGGTCGGTTCGAGGTTCCCGAGCCGTACACCCTCATCGCCTCCGGACCGTTCGTACCGGAGCCGACACGGTCGCCCGGCTGGGTGGCGGCGTTCCGCGCCGAGCTCGCCGAACGCGGCCCGGCCACCTGGTTCCCGTCGGCCGCCGAGGAGTTCGCGCGGCGCACCGGTGTCACCCCGACCATGGCCGGTGCACGCTCGTCGGGACGAGGCCCGGAGAGGAGCACGGACGTATGAGTGAGCCTGTGCACCAGGCAGCCGACGTTCCGCAGCCGCCCGTGCAGGTGGAGGCGATTCGCTCGGCCCTCGCGCAGGTAGCGCCGGACTTCCTGCCCCGTTTCGACGAGGCGCGGGTGGCGGCCATGGCCAAGGCCCGGCTGAGTGTCTCCGCGACGCCGCTGCGGAACTCCGTGCAGGGCTGGGCCGAGGCGGCCATAGCCCGCAGGTCGGGGACCTCCGCCCGCCTTCGTGACCTGGAGGCGCGTGCGGCGAGGGCTACCAGCCTGGACGAGGCACGGACGATTGCTGCGGAGAGCAGCCGCATCCGTCGTCGCGCGGCGGTCGAGGTGGGCCTCCGTGAGGCGGACGTTCGGTGAGTTTCGACGACCTCCGGGTGTGGGAGTACGCCTTCCATGCCGAGGACGAGATCAGCTGTCCGTAACTCGTCCGCGACGAAGTGAAGACCTTGCCGATCAGCTCGTCGAGATGGTGAACCTCGGTATCGATCCGGCCGAGCTGGGCGAGCCCACCTCGGGGACGGCCCGTCGGCATGACTTGCCGTGCGGAGGCTGGTTCACGACCCAGTCCCTGCCGTAAATCCGTCCGCCCCTCCTTGCCGTGGTCGAAGTGGTTCCACCGTTCTCAATGCAAGTCGGCTGCTGCGAAGCGCGGGGCAGCTCACTGCTCAGATCTTGATCACGGTGGTGCGTGCGCCGCACAGTGTGGCGATGTCCTCTGGGTCGGAGGTGAGGATGGTGATGGGGCCGGGTGCGGCGAGGGCGGTAGCGCTGAGCATGGCGTCGATGGCGTACTTGTGCCCGTGCAGCCCCGAATCGGCGAGCAGTGCGCCGGCCTGGCGGGCGATCAGCTCGGTGACCGGCTCGACCGCGAGGCGGGAAAGTGTCCATTCCAGGGCAGGGCGGTTGATCCGGGGGTGGACCACCTCGACGAGGGTGGCCGCAGATGTGATCACCCGCAGGTCGTCGGCGCGGGCGAGGGCCAGCCACGCGGTGACCGTGCGGTCACGTAGCACGGCCTTGGCCAGCCCTTCGCTGTCCAGGACGAGGGTGCCGCCCGGTGTGGCGGCGGGGGAGCGGGTCACGCTGCGTTCGCCCCGCCCTCCGCCTGCGCCTGGTGGAGTTGACCGCGCAGAGCCTGGATCTCCTCATCGGTGATGGCGCCATGTTCGGCCTCGGCGACCGTGATGAGTTCGTTGAGGTTGTCGCGTTCGATTTGGCGGGCGACGGCGGCGGCGACGTAGGCGGACAGCCCGGAAGGGCCGCCGCGAGCGCGGGCGGCTTCCGCGATGTCACGGGGCATCGTGATCGAGTACTTGCCAGTGGCCTCACTCATGCTACCTATCCTACCTCCCATCCTACTCTTGGCGTGTCGCGTAGACGCCCTCCGGCGGCAGCTGGACACCGACCGCGAACGTCAGCGTCTGCTGTTCCCCGCCTCGACCGCCTCCGCCATGTTCGTGCCGCTGGTGGCCCGTGGGCGTGTGCTGGGCGTCCTGTCCGTGTGACGGGGCCCGGACCGACCTCCCTACGGCGATGGGGACGCCCCGCTGGCCGAATCCATCGCCTCCCGGGCGGCGCTGAAGCCTGGACAAACGCCCGCCGGTACACCCGTGAACGCCGTACGGTCGAAGCCCTCCAGCGCAGTCTGCTGCCCCCACCGGTCAGGACCGGCGCGGGGCTGCAGGTGGCAGGTCTGTCCCTCGAACATCACGCGAAGACGGGCGAGGCCGCGGTGGTCCTGCTGCTCGCCTTTCCGACCGGCCTCTTCCCGCTCACCGTCCACGGGCTGTGGGCGCTGCTGCTGTCCTGGTGGGACCGCTTTCACCTGCTGGCGACCTTCCCGCCGCTGGTGGTTCTGGCCGCCGCGGTCCTGATGGCGGCGGCGGGCGCGAGTGTCGCGGTCTGCGTGCTGGTCGTCATGGTGGCGTCCTTCGTCCCAATCCTCTTCCACGAGACCGCGGGCCGCCACCACCAGCGCTGCCTGCTTCACCGCCTGTACGCCGACACCACGCAGTGAGGGGTGGCATCTGCGGGAGCATCCGGGCACGCCGCGTCCTGCCGGCGCCGGGCGGAACCTGGGCGAGCGGGATCTGCTGCCGCCCACGGACGACCGGACCCGGTGACACGCTGGCGGACATCCGCCCGCGGACGCCGCCCGGTCCCTCACCGTGGGGTCGCCGGCGCCGCCGGTGCCGCGGCCGGTGTTGTCGGCGTCGGCGCGTACCGCAGCAGTACCAGCGCCGAATCGTCCTCGATGGTCGGTGCCCAGTCGGAGAGGTCCCGCCGGATCGCGGTCAGGACGTCCTGCGGCGAACAGCCACGAGGCGCGTGCGTGAAGGAACGCGCGAGCGGAAAGAAGGTTCCGTCCGGGGCGCGGGCCTTCGATGACCCCGTCCGTCATGAGGAGCAGTTCGCCGCCCTCTTCGAGCCGCACCTCGACCGGTTCGGGCGTTACCGGCGCCAGCCCCAGGCCGAGGGGCGTTCCCGTCCCCAGCGCCACCTCACGGACCGCCCCGTCGGCGGTGCGCAGCAAGGGCAGGGGGTGGCCGAAGTCGAGCCCGGTCCACACCCCCTTTCCGGTGACGCTGAAGACCGTGGCGGTCGTGAAGCTCTCCGGGCCGGTTTCGCGGTCCAGACTGCGGTTCATCCAGTGGGCGACCGAGGCCAGATCTTCCACTTCGCAGGCCGCCTCCCGGAACACGCCCGTGGCCATCGCGGTGGTGCGTACGACGCCGAGCCCGTGGCCGCTGACGTCGCCGATCACTCCGCGGACGCCGAAGCGGGTCAGGATGACCTTGTAGAAGTCACCGCCGACCTTCGCCTTGTCCGCCGCAGCGGCGTACGAGGCCGCCACATCGAACTGCCCGACACGAGGCTTCGGCTCGGGCAGCAGTGCCTGCTGGACGGTGTCCGCCACCCACGTGATCTGTACCAGCTGCGACTCGCGCTTCACCCGTTCGCGCCACGCCCACACCGCGAGCGCCGTCACCAGTGCGACGGCGCCGACGCGGGCGAAGGTCTCCACGTACCACAGGTTGGGACTGCTGCAGGGTTGGGTGACATCTGAACCTGGCTCGCCGTCAGGCGGCCTGGAAGGATGAAGCAATGCCCAAGCCGTATCCCCAGGAGTTCCGCGAGGACGTCGTGCGGGTGGCGCGTAACCGCGAGCCCGGCGTCACCCTGGAACAGGTGGCCGCCGATTTCGGTGTTCACCCGGCCTCGCTGACGAAGTGGCTGCGCCAGTCGGCGACCGAGAACAGCACCGGCACCAGGCCCGCGACGGCGTCGGCTGAGTCGACGGAGTTGCGTGAGGCCCGCAAGCGGATCCGGATGCTCGAGCAGGAGAACGAGGTTCTCAGGAAGTCCGCGGCCTATCTGTCGCAGGCGAACCTGCCGGCCAAACGACGTACCCGCTCGTCCGCGAGCTGGCCGCCGCCGATGCCCCTGTGAGGGTGCCGGTGGCGGCGACGTGCCGGGTGCTCGGGCTGGCCCGCCAGCCCTACTACTGGTGGCTGGCCTCACCGGTCACCGACCCGGAACTGACCGAGGCCCACCGGGCCAACGCCCTGTTCGATGCCCACCGCGACGATCCCGAGTTCGGCCACCGCTTCCTCGTCGACGAGGCCTGGGCCGCCGGCCAGGTGATGGCCGAGCGGACCGCATGGCGGATCTGCCGTGACAACGGCTGGTGGAGCGTGTTCGGCAAGCGCAAGGGACGTGGCAAGAACGCCAAGGCCGGCCCGCCGGTGCACGACGACCGGGTCCGCCGCGACTTCACCGCCCCGGCACCGAACCGGCTGTGGCTGACCGACATCACCGAGCACGCCACCGGCGAGGGCAAGCTGTACCTGTGCGCGGTCAAGGACGTGTACTCCGGGCGCATCGTGGGCTACTCCATCGACTCCCGGATGAAATCCCGCCTTGCCGTGCCAGCCCTGGAATCCGCGGTGGCCCGTCGCGGCCAGGCCGCCGGATGCATCGTTCACTCCGATCGCGGATCGCAATTTCGCTCACGGAAATACGTGGCCGTTCTCGCAGGTCACAGCCTTGTCGGCTCGATGGGCAGAGTCGGCGCGGCTGGCGACAATGCGGCCATGGAGAGCTTCTTCGCACTGCTGCAGATGAACGTCCTCGACCGCCGCACCTGGCGGACCCGGAACGAACTGCGGATCGCGATCGTGTCCTGGATCGAGCGCACTACCACCGCCGACGGCGCCAGATCCGCCTGGGCCGATTGACGCCCGTCGAGCACGAAACCATCATGGCCCCTCACACAGCACTCGCTGCGTAAACCCCAACTGTCACCCGATCGCGCAGCAGTCCCAATCGAGCAGGGGTGGTCTCGCCGGAGCGTTGCGCGAGTGGCGCACCCGGCGGCGCGGAAGCCAGCTGGAACTGGCCGTGCGCGCCGGAACCGCACAGCGGCACCTCAGCTTCATCGAGAGCGGACGGTCAGGCCCCGGACGATCAATGATCATCCGGCTGGGCGAAGCCCTGGAGGTGCCGCTCCGCGAGCGCAAGACCTGCTCCTGGCGGCCGGATTCGCGCCGGTCTACCCGCGCTCCCGCCTGGACGACCCCCAACTCGCACCGATTCGCACCGCCCTCGAACGGATCCTGCACGGCCACCTGCCGTACCCGGCGGTGGTCGTCGACCGACACGGTGACCTCGTCTCGGCCAACGTCGCCTTCCACGGCCTCACCGCCGGTGTGGCTCCGCATCTGCTCGTACCACCGGTGAGTGTTTCCCCGGGTGCTGCTGCACCCGCAGGGCCTCGCGTCGCGCATCGTCAACCTCGACGAGTGGGCGTGGCACATCATCGACAGCATCCAGGCCGAGAGCGTGCGCAACCCGGACGACCAACTCCAACGCCTGGCCCACGAACTCATCGGCCCGGCACCACCACGTCCGTGCGTGTCACCGCACCACCTCGGCTTCGCCGTGCCGCTGCGCCTGCGAACACACGATCCGGCCGACGACAGGGAGCTGACGCTCATCACCACGCTCACCCAATTCGGCACCGCCATCGACGTCACCATCGCCGAACTGCGCCTCGAGGCCTTCCTGCCGGCTGACCAAGCGACGAGTGCCCTGCCGGCCGAACTCCTCGAGCGGTGATCGACCCCTTGCGACGTCCTCGTCGTCCCGAAGGCCCTCGCCGAATTCCTCCGACGACCGTTCTCGAATCGGGCTGAGGGGGTTAGGGGGTCCGATCGTGAACTCGCACTGCATGATGGCCGAATGAGTGATCGCGAGGAACTGCCGAGGGCAGTGGACACGGAAGAACTGCTCGCCCTGGCCCAGGGGCACCACGAGCGCACCGTACGGACTGCAGGCACCCGAGAGGTCGCCGGCCACCTGGTGAAGACCTACGCCCTTCAGGCGCCAGGGCGCACGGTGACGGAGCAGGACATCGCCGCCGCCCTGCGGATCACCGCGGCGCACCTCGAACTTGGACGCACCCGCGGGTCGCTCGGACTCGCTGTCCTGATCGTGCATGCCGGCGGCGACGGCGACTACGTCCTGGTCCACAGCTGGATCGAGGGGCACATGTCAGACCTGGCCGTCTTCACCGGACCGGCCGGGCACCCCGACCAGCTCCGCCCGGGCCGCACCGGCCTTGCCCCCTGCGTCTGGGAGGCCGCCATCCTGGCCCACGAACGCGACGCGTTCTCACGGCATGTCCTCGACGGCAGCAGTTCGATCACCAACCGCCTGGCCACCTGGGGTGCGGACACCCTGACGGGCAGCGTCCGGTGAACGGCGCCCCCACGGTGCGGCATGCTCGCCCCGACGATCTGCCGCGGATCGCCGAACTGGCTGCCGAGCACGCCGCCTACGAACAAGCTCCGCCACCCGCCCCCGACCTCGCGCACCGACTCGAGGCCCTGCTCTTCGCCACCCCGACACCACGGCTGCGCTGCCTGGTGGCAGAGCTGCCCGACGGACAGGTCGTCGGCTACGCCACCTGCATGCCCGAACTCTCCACCTGGGAAGGCCGCGAATACCTCCACATGGACTGCCTCTTCCTGAACTCCGACAGCCGGGGCTCAGGCATCGGCGCGCTGCTCATGGATGCCGTGGCGGCGGAGGCGCGCGATCTCGGTCTCACCGAGGTCCAATGGCAGACCCCCGCCTGGAACGAAGGAGCCGTCCGTTTCTACGACCGCCTCGGCGCGGACTCCAAGGCGAAGCTCCGCTACAGCCTCACAGTCCCCGACTGACCTGACCGAACGCCTCGCAGCGCACCACCGCACCATCCCGGCCCACTCCCGGCCCACTCCCGGCCTACTCCCGGCCTACTCCCGGTCCTCACCGGTCCGCGGGCGTCACGGAGTGCCGGAGCGGAAGGCGCCGCGGCCCGCGGAGAGCAGGGCGAGGATGCGGACGCCGACCTCGGAGGGGTCGTCGGCCGGGGTGGGGAACGGCAGGCGTACGTCGTTCCACGCGGCCGCGCGCTCCAGGCGCAGGGTGACGCCGTAGCGGTCCAGCCGGACGGGCAGCACGCGCACCGGGCGGTCCCGCTCGGCGTCCGGGACGACGAGGCGCGCGAGTTCCGCCACGTGGTCGGCGTGGGCGCCGGCCAGATGGTGCAGCAGGGAGGCCTCGCAGGTGGCCAGGGGGTCGGGTTCGGCCGTCTCCAACTGGCCCCAGGGCACGAAGGTGTGGCCGTCGACGTCCTTGATGACCGCATGGTGGAGCAGGACGCAGGCGCTCCCGTCACCGTCGGGGTCGAAGGGGCCGGCCGTCACGCCCGTGAGCGACACCCGCGCGCGCAGGCGGTCGCGTACCGGGGTGGGAGCGATGTCGGTGAGCTCCACCCTGATCGGGACGTCGGACATGCGGGTGCCGGACGTCTCCTCGGCGTCGGGGCCGTGCAGGTGGACGCGGTGCATCACCGCCGTCCCGTCGAGGCGGTGGATCTCGTGACGCCGGCCGCCGGTCACCACGCTCATGGAGTGGGCGGCCGCGAGGATCGACCGCATGCGCTCGGCGGGGGTCGGGCGCGAGGTGGGGACACTGCGAAGGCGCATGGGGGCTCCCGGGACGGCGTCGCTTCGGGTGGTTAGGTGAGGCTAACCTAACTTATCGCTTCGCGGTGTCGATGTGCACCCCTTCCGGGTCCGTGTCGCTCGTCGTGTCGCACCCGGCTTCCGCTGTCCTGCCATGGCACGACCCACTCCCTCCGGTGCGCCCGGCGGCGGCACAGGCGGAGGCGCGAGGGGGAGCTGTCCCCGTCCGCGGCGGAGGTGCGTTCCGAGGGAGACCATGGCCTGGAGCCCGTGACGCCGATCCGCGTACCCGACGACCGGCCGTCGGCCCGGCCGGCCGTCGGGCGCGCGGACGCCTAGCGGGCCGCGCCCTCGGTCACGGGCGCCTGGCGGCCCAGCCCCTCGAAGAGCATTGCCGTGAGCGCGTCGGCCACCGTGGCCACCGGGAGGTCGCCGTCGGGGCGGTACCACTCGATGAGGGAGTTCACCGTGCCGAACAGCAGGCGGCTCGCCAGGTGGGGGTCGATGTCGTCGCGCACGCCGCCCTCGGCGGCGGCGCGTATGACCAGGCCGGCGAAGCGGTGGTCGAACTCGCGCCGCCGCTCCAGGGCCCGCCGCTCGGTGTCGCTGTTGCCGCGCAGCCGCAGCAGCAGGGTGACGTAGGGCAGTTCGGCGGCCAGCACCTCGACGCTGCGGTGCAGGACGTGCCGCAGCCGGGCCGTCGCCGACGCGCCGGGCGCGGGGTCCTCGTCCAGCACGGCGAACACCGCGTCCAGGGCGCGGGTGACGGCCAGGGAGAGCAGGTCCTCCTTGCCGGAGACGTGGTGGTAGATGCTGGACTTGCTCAGCCCGAGGCGCCGCGCCAGGTCCTCCATGCCGGTGCCGTCGTAACCGCGCTCGTTGAAGACGGCCACCGCGACCGCCAGGAGGGAGTCGCGGTCGTAGGCGGGCCGCTCTCCGCGCCGGGCGGGGCGGCCGGGAGGTGTGCCGCTGGGTGTGTCGGTCATCCGCTCATTGTGGCAAGCGGACGCGGCGGGACCGGACGGGTCAGGCTCCACGCAGGTCCTCGATCCGTCGGAGCTTGCCCAGCGAGCGCTCCAGGGTCTCGGGCTCCACGATCGCCACCTCCACGCTCACGCCGACGCCGTCCTTGACGCCCTTGGCGATCGCGCGGGCGGCCGCCTCGCGCTGTTCGGGGCCCGTGCCGCGGGCGGACTCCACACGGACGGTCATGTGGTCCATCCGGCCCCGGGTGCTGAGCCGGATCTGGAAGTGCGGGGCGACGCCGGGCGTGCCCAGCACCACCTCCTCGATCTGGCTGGGGAAGACGTTCACCCCACGCAGGATGATCATGTCGTCGCACCGGCCGGTGATCTTCTCGATGCGGCGGAACGCCGGACGGGCGGTGCCGGGCAGCAGCCGGGTGAGGTCCCGGGTGCGGTAGCGGATCACCGGGAGCGCCTCCTTGGTGAGCGAGGTGAAGACCAGCTCACCGCTCTCCCCGTCGGGCAGCAGGGCGTCGGTGACCGGGTCGACGACCTCGGGCAGGAAGTGGTCCTCCCAGACGTGCAGGCCGTCCTTGGTCTCCACGCACTCCTGCGCCACGCCCGGGCCCATCACCTCGGACAGTCCGTAGATGTCGACGGCGTGGATGCCCGTACGCTCCTCGACCTCGCGGCGCATCGCCTCCGTCCACGGCTCGGCACCGAAGATGCCGATCCGCAGGGAGGTGGAGCGAGGGTCGACGCCCTGGCGCTCGAACTCGTCGAGCAGGGTGAGCATGTAGGAGGGGGTGACCATGATGATCTCGGGCTGGAAGTCCTGGATGATCTGGACCTGTCGCGCCGTCATGCCGCCGGAGGCGGGGATCACGGTGCACCCGGCACGCTCCGCGCCGTAGTGGGCGCCCAGGCCTCCGGTGAAGAGGCCGTAGCCGTAGGAGATGTGGACCTTGTGCCCGGCACGGCCGCCGGCCGCGCGGATCGAGCGGGCGACCACGTCGGCCCAGTTCGCGAGGTCCTTCTCGGTGTAGCCGACCACCGTGGGGCGGCCGGTGGTGCCGCTGGAGGCGTGGACGCGACGCACCTCGGACATGGGGACGGCGAACATGCCGAAGGGATAGGTCTCCCGCAGGTCGGCCTTGGTGGTGAAGGGGAAGCGGGCCAGGTCGCCGAGGGTCCGGCAGTCGTCGGGCGTCACGCCCGCCCCGTCGAACTTCTTCCGGTACAGCTCGACGTTGTCGTAGGCGTGCCGCAGCGTCCGGCGGAGCCGGTCCAGCTGGAGCGCCTCCAGCTCCTCCCGCGGTATCCGCTCGACGTCGTCCAGGAGGTCCGCCGGAAGGGCCTCGCCGTGGCGGCGTGTGGCGTCCACCGGTGCGCTCGGTTCGCTGGTCATTGCGGCTCCTCGCATTCCTTGCTCCCATCAGTGCGGCCGCGGTGGCGGAAAGCGCCCGCTGCCCCGCCTGACGACCGCCCTCGCGCCGCGGGTCCCGGCCGCGGCCGACGGGGCCGTGCACGCCGTCCACCCGGAGGGAGGGCGGCGTATGTGTCATGACTTGTACCACCTTGTGGACCGACCGAACATTCGGTTAGCGTGCGGCGAGGCCAGTAATTCAAGCCATGCCAGTGCCTGTCAAGGGGATGAGCCACATGCAGAACGCAGCCGCCGAGGCGCCCGACTTCTTCGCACGCCACCGGACCCTGCTGGAGAAGGCGGTGTCCGCGGCGGTGAGCCGGGAGCACTGGACGCCTTACCCCGAGTCGCCCAGCAAGTCGGTCTACGGCGAGGACGCCGCCCCGCTCGGCGAGGCCTCCTTCAAGGAGCAGATCGGCAGGCCGTTCGACCTCCCCGGCCACCCGGCCGAGGGCAGGGTGGCACCCGAGGAGCAGTCCCCGTACGGCTTCCCGCTGGGGATCAGCTACCCGCGCCTGACGCCCGACGCGGCCGTGGCCGCCGCCAGGAAGGCCGTCGCGGCATGGCGCGCGGCAGGCCCGGACACGCGCGCCGGCGTGGCCGCGGAGATCCTCGCCCGGCTGAACGCGGCGAGCTTCGAGATCGGCCACGCCGTGCAGCACACCACCGGGCAGGCCTTCGTCATGGCCTTCCAGGCCGGCGGCCCGCACGCCCAGGACCGCGGCCTGGAGGCCGTCGCCTACGCGTGGGCGGCGCAGAAGGCGCAGCCGGCGGCGGCCCGCTGGAGCAAGCCGCAGCGCAAGGGTGGCGCCCTGGTGCTGGACAAGAAGTTCACCCCTGTCGGCCGGGGCGTGTCCCTGCTCGTCGCCTGCAACACCTTCCCCACCTGGAACGGTTACCCCGGCCTGTTCGCCTCGCTGGTCACCGGCAACCCGGTGCTGGTCAAGCCGCACCCGGGCGCCGTGCTCCCGCTGGCGCTCACCGTGCGCGTGGCCCGCGAGGTGCTGGCCGAGGCGGGCTTCGATCCCGACCTCGTCCTGCTGGTGACCGAGGCCCCCGGCGGCCGCGACGCCGCCACGCTCGCGCTGCACCCGGACGTGCGGATCGTCGACTTCACCGGCTCCACCGAGTTCGGCGACTGGCTGGAGGAGAACGCCCGGCAGGCCGCCGTGTACACCGAGAAGGCCGGCCTCAACACCGTCGTGCTGGACTCCACCGACGACTACCGCGGTCTGCTCGGCAACCTCGCCTTCTCGCTGTCGCTGTACAGCGGGCAGATGTGCACCACCCCGCAGAACCTGCTGATCCCGCGTGAGGGCATCGCCACCGACCAAGGCCCGCGCACGGCCGACGAGTTCGCCGCCGACCTCGCCGCCGCCCTGGACAAGCTGCTCGGCGACCCGGCCCGCGCGGCGGGCACGCTCGGCGCGATCGTCAACGACGGCGTGCGCGGGCGGCTGAAGGAGGCCGCCGAGGTCGGCCGCACGGTGCGCCCCTCGACGCCCGTCGAGCACCCCGAGTACCCGCGGGCCGACGTGCGGACGCCGCTGGTGGCGCGCCTGGACGCGGAGAGCGACCGGGAGGTGTTCACCCGCGAGTGGTTCGGGCCGGTGTCCTTCGTGATCGGCACCGACTCGACCCGGCACAGCCTCGAGCTGCTGCGGGAGACGGTGCGTGCCCATGGTGCGCTGACCGCCGCCGTCCACTCCACCGACGAGGAGGTGCTGGCCGCCGCCGAGGAGGCCGCCCTGGACGCGGGCGTCCACCTCTCCGAGAACCTCACCGGCCAGGTCTTCGTCAACCAGTCCTCCGCGTTCAGCGACTTCCACGGCAGCGCCGCCAACCCCGCGGCCAGCGCCACCCTCTCCGACGCGGCCTTCGTCACCGGCCGCTTCGCCGTCCTGCAGTCCCGCCGTCCCGTCGCCGCCGCTGCCGAGGAGAACGCCTGATGCCCGAGGACGTCTATCTGGTGGACGGGGCGCGCACCCCGCAGGGCCGCTACGGCGGCGCCCTGGCCTCCGTGCGCCCCGACGACCTGGCCGCCCTGGTGGTCGGCGAGGCCGTGCGCCGCGCCGGCGTCCCGGCCGAGGCCGTGGACGAGGTGATCCTCGGCGCGGCCAACCAGGCCGGCGAGGACAACCGCGACGTGGCCCGCATGGCCGTCCTGCTGGCGGGGCTGCCGCACACCGTGCCCGGCTACACCGTCAACCGGCTCTGCGCCTCGGGCCTGACCGCGGTGGCCTCGGCCGCCCAGGCGATCCGCTCCGGCGAGGCCGACCTGGTCGTGGCCGGCGGCGCCGAGTCCATGACGCGCGCCCCCTGGGTGATGCAGAAGCCCGGAACCCCCTGGGCCAAGCCGGGCGAGGTGCACGACACCTCGCTGGGCTGGCGGTTCACCAACCCCCGCTTCACCGCCGCCGACCGCGCCGTGCCCGCGGGCGCCGGACCGGAGACGGTCAAGCACACCCTCTCGATGGGGGAGACCGCCGAGGAGGTGGCCGCGCTCGACGGCATCACCCGCGCCGAGTGCGACGCCTTCGCGCTGCGCAGCCACCGGCGGGCGGTCGCCGCCCAGGAAGCCGGCCGCTTCGACCGCGAGATCGTGCCCGTCGCCGTGAAGGACGGCCAGGTCACCCGTGACGAGGGCCCGCGCCCGTCCACCACCCTGGAGAAGCTCGGCACGCTGCGCACGATCTTCCGTGAGGGCGGCGTCGTCACCGCCGGTTCCTCCTCGCCCCTGTCCGACGGCGCCGCCGCCCTCGTCGTGGCGAGCGGGACGGCGGTGGAGCGCCACGGCCTCACCCCGCGGGCGCGGATCGTCACCTCCGCCTCGGCCGGCGTCCAGCCCCACCTCATGGGGCTCGGGCCCGTCCCCGCCACCGAGAAGGCCCTCGCCCGGGCCGGCTGGGAGACCGCGGACCTCGACGCCGTCGAGCTGAACGAGGCGTTCGCCGCCCAGGCGCTGGCCGTGACGCGGCGGCTGAAGCTGGACGAGGACAAGGTCAACGCCGACGGCGGGGCCATCGCGCTGGGGCACCCGCTCGGCTGCTCCGGCGCCCGCGTCCTGCTGACCCTGCTGGGCCGGCTGGAGCGGGAGGACGCCCGCAGGGGCCTGGCGACCCTGTGCGTCGGCGTGGGCCAGGGCGTCGCGATGCTGGTGGAGAGGGTGTGAGCGCCATGGGCGCGAACACGTACGAGACCCTGCTGGTCGAGGAGCGCGAGGACCGGGTCGTCGTCACCCTGCACCGGCCCGACGCTCGCAACGCGATCAGCGGGCAGATGATCGACGAGCTGCACCAGGTCTGCGCCGAGCTGGAACGCCGGCCGAGGCTGCTGCTGCTCACCGGCCACGGACGGGTCTTCGCCGGCGGCGCCGACATCGCCGAACTGCTGGAGCGCGGCCGCGACGAGGCGCTGCAGGGCATCAACAGCCGCCTGTTCGAGCGGGTGCGCCGCCTGCCCATGCCGACCCTCGCCGCCGTCGACGGCTGGGCCCTGGGCGGCGGCGCCGAACTCGCCTACGCCTGTGACCTGAGGATCGCCGGGCCCGACGCGGTCTTCGGCAACCTCGAGCCCGGACTCGGCATCCTCGCCGCGGCGGGCGCCTGCTGGCGGCTGCCCGAGCTGGTCGGCGAGTCGGTCGCCAAGCAGGTGCTGCTCGCCGGACGCAACCTCGACGCGCGGGCCGCGCTGGCCGCCGGGCTCGTCATCGACGTCGTCCCGGCCGAGGAGCTGCCGGCCGCGGCGCACGCGCTGCTCGACCGCATGGCCCGGTCCTCCGCCACCGCGCTGCGCCTGACCAAGCTCGTCGTCGACTCGCCCGGCGCCCACCCGGTCGCCGACGACCTCGCCCAGGCCGTGCTCTTCGAGGGCGCGGACAAGAAGGACCGCATGACCCGCTTCCTGGAGAAGAGGGGCAGCCGCGCATGACCGCCGCGGCACCCGCACCCGGGGGTTCTACGCGTGGCAGTGACCGCGCGGCCATACCGGAGTCAGCCGTAGCGGACCCCGTTCGCCGCGGGAACCGACGGGTCCCGGGCACTTGCCGAAGGGAAGAGGGTCGGCATAACATCGACCGAACGAACGGTCGGTTGGGTTGGCAGGGAGAGGTGACACAGGGATGACGGCACAACAGGCCGCCTCGTCGGCCGTGATCGGTGCTTCCGAGGCGGAGACGGAGCTGCAGGAGCGGTTCGACGCGACGATCGCGCGCGACCAGCGCATCGAGCCGCGCGACTGGATGCCCGAGGGCTACCGCAGGACGCTGATCCGCCAGGTGGCGCAGCACGCCCACTCGGAGATCATCGGCATGCAGCCGGAGGGCGAGTGGATCACCCGGGCGCCGTCCCTGCGGCGCAAGGCGATCCTGTTCGCCAAGGTGCAGGACGAGGCGGGCCACGGCCTGTACCTCTACTCGGCGGCGGAGACGCTGGGCGTCGACCGCGCCGACCTGACCGAGCGGCTGATCGAGGGCCGGCAGAAGTACTCGTCGATCTTCAACTACCCGACCCTGTCGTTCGCCGACGTCGGCGTGATCGGCTGGTTCGTGGACGGCGCCGCGATCTGCAACCAGGTCCCGCTGTGCCGCAGTTCCTACGGGCCGTACGCGCGGGCGATGGTGCGGATCTGCAAGGAGGAGTCCTTCCACCAGCGGCAGGGCTACGAGATGCTGATGACGATGATGCGCGGCACCGAGGCGCAGCGCGAGATGGTGCAGGACGCCGTGAACCGCTGGTGGTGGCCGTCCCTGATGATGTTCGGCCCGCCGGACGACAACTCGCCCAACTCCGCACAGTCGATGGCGTGGAAGATCAAGCGGCACAGCAACGACGAACTGCGGCAGCGCTTCGTCGACATGACCGTCCCGCAGGCGGAGAAGCTCGGCGTCACCCTGCCCGACCCGGAGCTGCGCTGGAACGACGAGCGCGGCCGCCACGACTTCGGCACCCCCGACTGGTCCGAGCTGATGCGGGTCATCAAGGGCGACGGCCCGTGCAACGCCGAGCGGGTCGAGCGGCGGCGCGCCGCGCACGAGGAAGGCGCCTGGGTGCGGGAGGCGGCTGTCGCGCACGCGGCCAAGCAGGCGGAACGCGCCGGGAGCGGCGCGGAGAAGGGAGTGGCGGCATGACCGGCGAGAAGCGCGACTGGCCGTTGTACGAGGTGTTCGTGCGGGGCAAGCGCGGGCTGAACCACGTCCACGTCGGATCGCTGCACGCGGCCGACGACCGGATGGCGCTCACCCACGCCCGGGACCTCTACACCCGGCGCAACGAGGGCGTGTCGATCTGGGTGGTGCGCAGCGAGCACATATCCGCCTCCACCCGTGACGAGAAGGACCCGTTCTTCGCGCCCAGCGCGGACAAGGTCTACCGCCACCCCACCTTCTACGACATCCCCGACGACGTCCCCCACATCTAGGAGCAGGGCATGAGTGACGACCACGTCTACACGGCCCTCGCCGAGGAGCACGAGGACGACACCCGGTGGGCCTACGGCACCGGCTTCGAGGACCCCCTGCACGGCGTGGACACCGCCGTCCCGGCGGGCGTCGACGGGGCGGAGCTCGCCGCCCTGTGCCTGGCCCTGGGCGACGACGCGCTGGTGAGCGCGCAGCGGCTGGCGGAGTGGACCACCCGTGCCCCCGAACTGGAGGAGGAGGTGGCGCTCGCCAACATCGGCCTCGACCTGCTCGGGCAGGCCCGTCTGCTCTACGCGCGGGCCGGACAGGTGGACGGCACCGGCCGCGGTGAGGACGCCTACGCCTACTTCCGTGACGCCGGCGACTTCCGCAACGTGACCCTGGCCGAACTCCCCAACGGGGACTTCGCGTTCAGCACGGCCCGGCTGCTGGTGCTGTCCAGCTGGCGGCTGGCCCACCTCCAGGGCCTCACCGCCTCGCCCGATCCGGTGCTGCGCGCCGTCGCCGCCAAGGGCGTGAAGGAGCTGAGTTACCACCGTCAGTACGCGGCCGAGTGGGTCGTCCGGCTCGGTGACGGCACCGAGGAGTCGCACCGCCGGATGCGCGCCGGTCTTCAGCAGGTGGGCGCGTACCTGGGCGAGCTGTTCGACGCCCACGACGCCCGCGAGGAGGTCCTCGCCGTCCTCGGGCAGGTCGCCGACGCGGCCGGTCTCGCCGTGCCGGAGGTCGTCCCCGGAGGCGGGGGAGCGGGCCGGCTGGGCCGTCACACCGAGCACCTCGCCCCGCTGCTGGCGGAACTGCAGTCGGTGGCGCGCGCCCACCCGGAGGCGACGTGGTGACCGTCCTCGGGGACGCGCGGCGCGCCCGGCACGTGGCCGAGCAGGTGCCCGACCCGGAACTGCCCATGCTGACCCTGGCGGACCTCGGGGTGCTGCGCGAGGTCGAGCTCGGTGAGGACGGCACGGTCGTCGCCAGCCTCACCCCCACCTACTCCGGCTGCCCGGCGATGGCCGAGATGCGGGCCGGGGTGGCCGCCCGGCTGAGGGACGCCGGTTTCGGTCGGGTCGAGGTCCGCACGGTGCTCGACCCGCCGTGGACCACGGACTGGATCACCCCCGAGGGCCGGCGCAAGCTCGCCGAGCACGGCATCGCCCCGCCCGGCCCCGCGCCGCGCCACGCGTCCGGCCCGGTCCCGCTCACGCTGACGCCGACGCGGCGCCGGGTGTCCTGCCCGCGCTGCGGATCGGCGGACACCGAGGAGACCTCCCGGTTCGGCGCCACGTCCTGCAAGGCGCTGTGGCGCTGCCTCGCCTGCCGCGAGCCGTTCGAGTACGTCAAGGAGATCTGATGGCCGACCAGTTGGCCCCCGCCGGCGAGGCCCCCGCTGCCGGACGGCGCGTACGTCGCCGCCCGGCCTTCCACCCCCTGCGGGTGTCCGCCGTCCAGCGGTTGTGCGAGGACGCGGCCGCGGTGAGCTTCGACGTCCCCGAGGAGCTGGCCGAGGAGTTCGCCTTCGCGCCCGGCCAGTCGCTCACCCTGCGCCGCCAGGTCGACGGGCGGGACGAGCGGCGCTCGTACTCCATCTGCTCGGCGGCCGGCGCCCTGCCCCGGATAGGGGTGCGGGTGGTGCCCGGCGGGCTCTTCTCCTCCTGGCTGGTGCACGCGGTGCGGCCCGGCGACGTCGTCGAGGTGATGGCCCCCACCGGCGTCTTCACCCCCGACCTGTCCGCCCCCGGCCACCATGTGCTGGTCGCGGCCGGGTCAGGTGTCACCCCGATGCTGTCCATAGCGGAGTCGGTCCTCGCCGCCGACCTCCGCTCCCGCGTCACGCTCTTCTACGGCAACCGCCGCACCGACTCGGTGATGTTCGCCGACGAGCTGGCCGACCTCAAGGACCTCCACCCGGGCCGCTTCCAGCTCGCGCACGTGCTGTCCCGTGAACCCCGCGAGGCGGAGCTGCTGTCCGGGCGGCTGGACGCGGAGCGCTTCGCGGCCCTCGTCGACGGCCTGGTCGACGTGGAGGAGGCGGACCACTGGTGGCTGTGCGGCCCGCACGGCATGGTCCTCGACGCCCAGAAGGTCCTCGCCGACCTGGGCGTGCCCGACGAACGGGTCCACCAGGAGCTGTTCTTCGCGGGCGACGAGCCGCTCGCGCCGGTGCGCCGGGAGGAGCGGGGGCCCGACGGGCCGGTCAGCGAGGTCACCGTCGTCCTGGACGGCCGTTCCACCACCTCCGCGCTCTCCCGGGAGGAGACCCTCCTCGACGGGGCCTCCAGGATCCGCCCCGACCTGCCCTTCGCCTGCAAGGGCGGCGTCTGCGGCACCTGCCGGGCGCTGGTGAGCGACGGGGAGGCGGACATGCGGCGCAACTACGCGCTCGAGGCGGCGGAGGTCGAGGCGGGGTACGTGCTGACCTGCCAGACCTTCCCCTGCTCCGACACCCTGACCGTCGACTTCGACAGCTGAAGGACGCGCCCGGAAATCCTGCGCCGGCCACCGCCGGGCAGGGTTTCCGCGCTGCCTCCGCCGCGCCGCGCCGGGGTCGCGCTGCGCCGGCCTCGCGCAGCGCCGGGGCCGTGCCGCGGTCGCGCTGCGCAGGGCTCGTGCCGGGCCTGCGCCGGGCTGGGGTCGTGCTGCGCAGGGCTCGTGTCGTGCGGGGTAGTACCGCGCCAGCGCAGTGCCGGGCTCGTGCGGCTTGTGCCGTGCCGGGGTTGTACCGCGCCGCGCTGGGCTCGTGCCGCGCCGCGCCGCGCCGCGCTGGGCTCGTGCCGCGCCGCGCCGGGCTCGCGTCCTGCCGGCGCCGCGTCGACACCGGCAGGCACCGCCCCGCGCCCGCCGTTCGGAGCTCCCGGCGGGCACTCGCTGTCACGAGTGGTGACGCCCCGCGCGGGGCGGGGCACCGGCGCGGGCGGGTGTCGGCACCGTGGCCGACGGCCGCTGATTCTTCACTTATTATTCAAGCGGCCGCGGGGCGGTCACGCGTTGCCGCACGCGGCGTCCGCGGAACGGTCGGTCCGACCGGACGAGGAGCGTGGCCTGCGCCGGAACCTGGGTCCGGGCGGGGACCACATGACGCCGATCATGCGAATCTCGGGGAATCGAGTGTCCGCCGACACGTGCCTGAGTGGTGTGGGACGCCCAGCCCACCCATCCGCGAACGGAAGATCCCCAGGGAGAAGTGAGGTATGCCAGTGATCTGCGTCGGAGGCATGATCGGCACCGGCAAGACGAGCGTCGCCGAGCTGCTGGCCAAAGGACTGGGGAGTCAGGTCTTCTACGAGAGCGTGGAGGACAACCCGATTCTCCCGCTCTTCTACACGGCGAGCCCGGAGGAGATCCAGGCGAGGCGCTACCCCTTCCTGCTCCAGCTCTACTTCCTGCAGACCCGGTTCGCCTCGATCAAGGAGGCCTACCGGCAGGGCGACAACGTCCTCGACCGCTCCATCTACGAGGACTGGTACTTCGCCAAGGTCAACCACGAGCTGGGCCGGATCAGCTCCCTCGAGATGCAGGTCTACGAGGGCCTGCTCGACGAGATGATGCGCGAGATCGACGGCCTGCCGTACCGCAAGGCGCCCGACCTCATGGTGTACCTCAAGGCGTCCTTCCCGACGGTGCTGTCCCGGATCGGGATGCGCGGCCGCGACTTCGAGCAGGACGAGAGTCTCGTCGAGTACTACCGCACCCTGTGGGCCGGTTACGACGACTGGGTCCACAAGCACTACTCGGCCAGCGAGGTCCTGGTCATCGACATGGACCGCACGGACGTGGTGAACAACCCGGAGGACGCGGACCGCGTGCTGCGAGAGGTCGAGACGGCCCTCGCGTCCGCCCGCTGCCTGACCTGAGCCCGCACGACGAAGAGGCGCACCCGGCCCACGGC
>NZ_JBHTVQ010000054.1:0-48988 GCF_042792855.1 Streptomyces sp. NPDC056600 | reverse complement strand
GGCCCCTGACCGCCACACGCGGTCGGGGGCCTCTGCCGTGTCCAGGGGGCCGTGCCGGAGGGGTCAGGCGTCCAGGACCTGCCCGTCGCGGCTGACCACCGGCTTGTCGACACTCCACGGGAAGTTGATCCAGTCGTCCGTGCGCTTCCACACGTACTCGCACTTCACCAGGGAGTGCGACTTCTCGTAGATCACCGCGCTGCGCACCTCGGCGACCGTGTCCAGGCAGAAGTCGCGGACCAGCTTGAGCGTCTTGCCGGTGTCGGCGACGTCGTCGGTGATCAGGACCTTCTTGTCGGAGAAGTCGATCAGGTTGGGCACCGGGGCCAGCATGACCGGCATGTCCAGGGTGGTGCCGACGCCGGTGTAGAACTCGACGTTCACCAGATGCAGGTTCTTGCAGTCCAGCGCGTAGGCCAGGCCGCCCGCCACGAAGACGCCGCCGCGGGCGATGGACAGCACCATGTCGGGCCGGTAGCCGTCCTCCGCGATGGTGTGGGCCAGCTCCCGCACCGCCACGCCGAACTTCTCGTAGGTCAGGTTCTCGCGCACGTCCGTCGCGTCAGCCATGGTGCTCTCCTGCCTCAGACCTGGGTGCGGTGGAAGTTCAGGAAGGACCGCGACGGCGTCGGGCCGCGCTGCCCCTGGTACCGCGAGCCGTACCGCTCGCTGCCGTACGGGAACTCGGCGGGCGAGCTCAGCCGGAACATGCACAGCTGGCCGATCTTCATCCCGGGCCACAGCTTGATCGGCAGCGTCGCGAGGTTGGACAGCTCCAGCGTCACGTGGCCGGAGAAGCCTGGGTCGATGAAGCCGGCGGTGGAGTGGGTGACCAGGCCGAGACGGCCCAGCGAGCTCTTGCCCTCCAGCCGGGAGGCGATGTCGTCCGGCAGGCTCACCACCTCGTAGGTGGAGGCGAGCACGAACTCACCCGGGTGGAGGATGAACGGCTCGTCCTCCTCCGGCTCCACCAGCCGGGTCAGCTCCGGCTGCTCGACCGCCGGGTCGATGTGCGGGTACCGGTGGTTCTCGAAGACCCGGAAGAAGCGGTCCAGCCTGACGTCGATACTCGACGGCTGCACCATGGCGGGGTCGAACGGGTCGATCTTCACCCGGCCCTTGTCGATCTCGGCACGGATGTCCTGGTCTGAGAGAAGCACGCTGCAAGACTACGCGGGGGCCTCCGGCCCTGCCGGACGACCCCCGCGCTCACGCCTGCCTCCTGCGCGCCGCCTACTGCTTCTGCAGCAGACCCGCCGACACCGGGACCACGCTGCGCAGCCGCGCACAGCGGGGACACCGCATCAGCCGGCCGGGGCCGAGACGCTCGGCCTTCTGCATCGGGAACGAAGCCGCGGTGAACACATGCCCTTCGGCACAACGGACGACGGTGCTCTCCATCAAGTCGTTCAAGTCCCTTCCCCAAAGAACCGCGCCGGACCGGAAGACCCGACGAGGAAAGCCACATTACGGGATCAAAGGGACGACCCTCCACGCGGCACTCCGACCCTCTCCGGCTCCGCCGGAAGACCGGGCCGGCCCCGCCGGGGCCCTCCACGCGCGGCCCACCGTACGCCCCAACTCCGGTGCCCCGCACACCGCTCCGCACACCTGTGAGCCACACCGCAGACCCAACGCCACGAGGCCCCGCGCGACAGCACGCGGAGCCTCGGATGGGGTACAGTAAGGGCGCCGACACCGGTACAGATCCGGCGTCCAGGCGGGTGTAGTTTAATGGTAGAACATCAGCTTCCCAAGCTGAGAGCGCGAGTTCGATTCTCGTCACCCGCTCCAGAGTGAAACCCCAGGTCATCGACCTGGGGTCTGTTTGTTGTTTAGACCATTTCTAGGGCTCCATGCCCTCCGCGTGCCCGTACGGGCGGGCAACAGCGGTCTACAGGGGTGCTTCCTGGAAGCCGCAGCACAGACTGGACAGCCATGGCCTCCCACATGCGCGGCCACCGCGCAGCATGTCGACGGCCACTGCTTCCTGACTGGAACTTAGCGACGAGATCCGACCAAGCCGCTCTCGTAGGCGACGATGACGGCCTGTACGCGGTCACGCACGCCCAACTTCGCGAGGACGTTGCCGACGTGCGTCTTGACCGTCGTCACCGACAGCACGAGACGTTCCGCGATCTCCACGTTGGACAGCCCGTCCGCGACTCCGCGCAGCACGTCGGTCTCCCGCGGGGTGAGGGCTCGCAGCCTCGGATCGACGGCGTCGTCGCGCGGGTCCGCGTCGGCGCTGTGCGGGAGGTGGTGTGCGAAGAGGTCGAGCATGCGCCGTACGACACGCGGCGCGACCACGGAACTGCCCGACGCCACGGTGCGGATCGCCTCGGCGAGCTCCTCAGGCCGGGCACTCTTGATCAGGAACCCGCTCGCGCCGCCGCGCAGCGCGGCGAACGCGTACTCGTCGACGTCGAACGTGGTGACCACAAGCACGCGGGTCGCGGGATGCTCCGCCGCAATCCTGCGGGTGGCCTCGATGCCGTCCATGCCCGGCATCCGCACGTCCATGACGACGACGTCGGGGGCGAGGGTGGCGACCTGTTCGAGTGCCACCCGGCCGTCCGCGGCCTCGCCGACGACGGTCAGGTCGGGCTCGGAATCGATGGCGAGCCGGAAGCCCATGCGCAGGAGCGCCTGGTCGTCCACGAGCAGGACCGTGATCATCGGGGGCCGTCCTCCGCGACAGTGCCGGGCACCGCGTCGGGGCACGGCAGCTCCACATGCACCTGCCAGCCGCCCGCGGCGCGCGGGCCCACCATCATATGACCGCCCAACAGTGCGGCCCGCTCCCGCATGCCGACGATGCCGCGTTCCGTGCCACTGCCCGTGCCCGGGCCGGTGCCTGCTTCGTTGACGACGTCGACCTCGACCGTTGACGGGGTGCGCCGCACCGCGACCGACACGGCAGGCGCGCCGGGCGCGTGCCGCAGCACGTTCGTGAGCGCCTCGGTGACGATGCGTGTCACGGCCAGCCGCAGTGCCGTGTCGGAGGGCAGGGGCGTGTCGAGCCCGGTGGCCGACACGGGCATCCCTGCGGTGCGGAAGCGGCGCACGACCGAGTCGAGGTCCGCCCCTTGCGGGGTGGCGTCCGCGGGTTCGAGGGCGCCGAGCACGCGTTGCATGTCGGCGAGAGCTTCGCGGCCGGTGCGGGACAGTTCGCCCAGCGCCTCGCGTGAGGCGTCCGGTGCCCGGTCGAACGCGGCCGCCGCACCGTCGGAGAGTGCGATCATCACGGACACGGAGTGCGCGACGACGTCGTGCATCTCACGGGCGAGGCGTTCGCGCTCCGCCGTGCGGGCGAGCGCCGCGGACGTGTCCCGCTCCCGGGCGACCGCCCGGTAACGTTCCTCGATGTCGTGAGCATGCTGACGGCGGTCCCGGGCGGCGAAGCCGACCAGGACCCCAGCCAGCAGGGTGACCAGCAGCAGGACGATCGACACGATCCGGCGTTCCGGCGAGAACGGGGGCTTGGCCAGGTGCCAGTACGGGTCCTCGGCGTAGTACCCGGTCCACAGGAACATCTCGAGGATGCCGATCTCCTGGAGCCACCACAGGGCCGCCGACATCGTCACGGCGACGGCGGTGACGAGCAGCCAGGTGGTCCGCGCGTCCCGGGACGACGCGACCGCGGCCGCCGAGAATCCCAGGTAGAGGCCGAGGACACCTGTGACGCCCGCCGTCATGAGTGAGGCGCCGGCGACGACGGTCAGCACGACCAGGACGACGATCGGCCACCGTCGCCGCACGAGCAGCAGTCCCGCCCCGAGGACGGCGCCGGCGAGCCAGGCAGACGGGACCGCCCAGTGTTCGGCACCGCCGGGCGGGTAGTAGCCCAGTGCGACGATGCCGTCGACGGTGTCTCCGACCAGAGCGGCACCCAGGATGCCGAACACCCCGACGCCCGTGAGGACCAAGGCCACGTCCCCGAGGGGTGGATGCGCGGCCCAGAACCTGCGCACCGGTCCGATCCCCCGCACCTGCACCCCGCCCAGCAACAGGGTGTGCTCCACGGCGGACGGCGGGATCGCCGACGATGTGACCATGATCCCCGCTTCTCCCGTCACGCGATGTCCCCCCGACGAAGTCGCGCCGCTGCCGCCACCAGCAGAACCGTCGCCCAGCCGACCACCAGGAGCCCCGCAGCCCAGGTTTCCAGAGGGGGTCCCGACGACGCGGCGTCGAGCGCGGCAAGCTGGTCGTCACCGGTCAGCAGGCGCATCCCTGTACCGGGCAGGAACGCCCGCACGGTGTCGGTGAACCTGCCGGGGTTCATGGCGAGGAACTGGTCGAGCACGACGACGCCCACCACTGCGGTCACGAACGCCCCCGCGGGACGACGCAACAGGGCCCCGAGCCCCAGGCCCACCAGCGCCAGCGCCGTCTGGTGGAGCACGAACCCGACCAGCATCCGCACGGTCTCGGCGTCGGCGAGGTTCAACGGAATCCCCAGGGCGTCACATCGTGCGGCCGTCACCGCGATCGACGCCACCAGTGCGACAGCGGCAGCGGCGACGGCCGACACCGCCGTGAGCACCGCCTGAGCGGCGAGCACCGGAAGCCTGCGCGGCACGGCCACGAACGTCACGTCGGCCATGCCGGTGCGGAACTCCTCGGATCCCGCCGTCACGCCCAGGGCGAGGAAGCCCACCTGGGCGAGCACGTACCCTGCGACCGCCAACGAAGCACCGGTGGCGCCGCCGCCCGGCCGGGCGAACAGGCTCAGCCCGAAGGCCGTCGCCGCCGCCACCGCCACGCAACTCAGCACCGTCCACCGAAATGTCCGCACGCTGGTCATCTTGTCGCCCTCCGAGGTGAGCACGCGCAGGAAGGTCACAGGCGAACTCTTCACGTCACATCCTCCAGACGCAGACGCAGACGCAGGCGCAGAGCGGCGGCAGCGAGCGGGGCAAGGGCCCAGGCGGCAAGCACGAGCCCGCCGCCGACGGCACCGAGGTCCGGCGCGCCAGGCATCGCGAAGGCGCCGGACGACGTCACCAGAAGCCCACCAGCGCCTGAAGGCAGCAGCGTCGTGATCGTGTTCACCACCGTCTCCTGCGGCGTGACACCCTCGACGAACGTGCTGCCGCCAGGCTCGACGAATGTGCTGCCGCCAGGCTCGACGGCCAGTGTCAGCACCACGGGGAGGATGAGGGTCAGGCCGACGACGGTGACCAGCGCAGGAACCACCCGGCGAACCAGCGCCCCGACGGCGAGCCCGAACAGGGCCAATCCGGTGAGGAGCAGCACCATCCCGGCCAGTTCCCGCGGCGTCGACCCCTCGGTCAGGTTCACCGGCAGGTTTCGGGACGACGCCGCGGGAAGGATCGCCAGGACGGCCGCAACGACCGAGGCCACGGCCACGAGCAGCGCGAACCCGGCGACGGCGGCCGTCTGGGCGGCGAGCACGCGCCGGCGCCACGGCACGGCGACGAAGGTCGTGCGGAAACCTCCCGTGCTGAACTCGCCGGTCCCGGCCAGGACGCCCAACACCAGCGGTCCGAGCTGCGTGAGCATGAGTCCGGCGGTGAGGTCGCCCAGCGGGTCGTAACCCGGGTCACCCGACGAGGCGTCGGCCGACAGATACGTCAGTGCCGCGGACGCCGCCACCGAGGCGAGCGCGGCCCACCAGGTGGAACGCAGGCTCGTCAGCTTCGTCCACTCCGCTGCGACGACACGCGGGAGGGTCGCACCGCGACCGCGCACGCTCATCGGGCCCCTCCCTCGGCAGCGCCGGCCCGGTACTCGACCGAGCCCGCGGTCAGCTGCAGGTACGCGTCCTCGAGCGACACGGTGCCGGGTGCAAGCTCCCCCAAGGCCGCGTCGGCGAGCAGGCGGCCTCTGCCGATGACGACGACACGGTCGGCGCACAGCGCGAGCTCGTGCACGAGATGCGAGGAGAGCAGCACGGTACGGCCCTCGGCAGCGAGGTCCTTGACGAGGTGACGTACCCACAGGACGCCGTCCGGGTCGAGGCCGTTGACCGGCTCGTCCAGGATCAGCGTGCCCGGGTCGCCGAGCAGCGCACCGGCGATACCGAGCCGCTGCCCCATTCCCAGTGAGAACGTCCCGGTGCGGCGTCCGGCCACCGACTCCAGGCCGGTCAGTCCGATGACCTCCTCGACGCGGGACCGCGGGATGCCGTGCGTACGCGCCATCGCCATGAGGTGCCGGAACCCCGTGCGTCCCGGGTGGACCGAGCGGGCGTCGAGCATCGTTCCCACGGAGCGCAGCGGAGCGCTCAGGTCCGCGTAGCGCAGGCCGTCCACCGTCGCGGTGCCGGACATGGGCCGCTCCAGTCCGACGATCATCCGCATCGTGGTCGACTTACCGGCACCGTTCGGGCCGAGGAACCCGGTGACTGCTCCCCGCGGGGCCGTGAACGTCAGCCCGTCCACGGGGGTGTGTGGTCCATACCGCTTCGTGAGAGCCTGCACCTGAATCACGTGACCTCCCAGTCCTGCCGAAGTTCTGCTTCCTCCGGCCGGACACGACGGTAAGAACCCGAGCCGCGCCGCCAGCACCTGCCTGCGGACGAGATCAGCTTCCGGCGCGCCTCGTCCTTCAGGAGGAGGTGCGGGACTCCCGGCCTTGATCGTCCCCTACGTCCGCGTCAGTTCGGCCGACCAGAACACCGTCCGCCAACTCGACGCCCTCTCGAACCGCCACCCGCTCGGTCGTCCTCGTCGCGGCGCCGTGCCTCGCGGTGGCCGTCCTGCTTTTCACCTGGGGGCCGCAGCGTGCCGCCCGGGGCCGTCGTGCTGATATCGGCTGCCCTGGCCGGCACGGTGCTCGCCGCGGTGCATCATGCCGACGTGATCGCCCACCGGGTGGGCGAACCGTTCGGCTCACTGATCCTCGGCATCACCCTGGAGACGGAGATCCTCAAGCTGTACGTACGCTGAGCCGCCCGCCCACCGCCGAAGCGGGCCAGTCCCCGACGGACCGCTTCCACCTCAGAGGGTGACCGTGCGCAACTGGCCCGGCTGGGGATCCGCGTCCTGGTGGTCGGCGGCGCCGGCGCCCTGCGCAGCCCCGGCGCCCCGGACCTGCCGGTCGCCGACAACCCCGTGTACGTGCCCGCCGAGTACCGCGCCGTGGCCGCCGCCGGAGTTGCCCAGCTGCGGACCTGCGGGGCCCACTCCGGTGCCGACTGGGTCTACCTGAGCCCGCCGGCTCTGCTGGAACCCGGCACCCGCCCCGGCCGGTACCGGCGCAGCACAGACACCTTGCTCATCGGCCCAGACGGGAAGTCCCGCATCAGCGCCGAGGACTTGGCCGTAGCCGTGCTGGACGAATTCGAGAGCCCAGGAGCCGAGCGGCACTTCACGGTGGCACAACGGCACCCTGGTCGCGTGCCCTCCGCGTGCCCGTTCAGGCGGTGAACAGGGGTCTCCAGCGGCGACTCCAGACATCAGCGGCAACCCCCGCACGGCAGGCAAAGACACAGGTCACAGCCCTGCAACGTGCCAAGCGCCCATCTCTTCCCAAGCTGGGAGCGCGAGTTCGATTCTCGTCACCCGCTCCGTGCGAAGCCCTCAGGTCGAAGACCCGGGGTTCTTTGTTGTCCAGACCGGTAAGCGGGCCACGCACATGTCGAAGACGTCGGAGACGTACTTGATGCGCCCGGCGGCTGAAGGTGTTGTCACGGCCATGGCCCGGCTGGGCGGTCACCGTGCCTTCATCGGCTCCGGTGCGTTGTGGGCGCGACGGTAGGCCAGTGGCGACAGGCCCAGGTACGTGTGGAAGTGCTTGCGCAGTGCGACGGGGTCACCGAAGCCGCAAGCGGTGGCGATCCGCGCGACGGTGAGGTCGGTGGACTCCAGCAGCAGGCGCGCGTGGGCCAGCCGCCGCTGCGCCAGCCACTTCAGCGGGCTGCTGCCCACCTCGCCGCGGAACCGCCGGGTGAAGGTGCGCACACTCATGTGCGCGTGCCGGGCCATGTCCTCCAGTGTGATCGGCTCGGCGAGCCGGTCCAGCGCCCACTGCCGGGTCGCCGAAGTGGAACGGTCGGTGTCCTGCGGAACCGGGTGCTCGATGAACTGCGCCTGCCCGCCCTCGCGCCACGGCGCCACCACGCAGCGTCGCGCGGCGGCCGAGGCGACCGCCGCCCCGTGGTCCAGACGGACCAGGTGCAGGCACAGGTCGATGCCGGCCGCTCCGCCGGCGGACGTCAGGATGCGTCCGTTGTCGACGAACAGCACGTCCGGATCGACCTCGACGTCGGGGAACAGCCGCGCCAGCGCGTCACACAGCGCCCAGTGCGTGGTGGCCCGCCGGCCGTCCAGCAGACCGGCCGCCGCGAGCAGGAAGGCCGAGGTACACAGGCTGACGATGCGGGTCCGCGGCCCTATCCGGTCCAGCACCGCGGCGAGTTCCTCGGGGAGCGCGCCGGTCGCGAGCAGGTGCTCGCCGGGCTCCTGCGTGGCCAGAACGACGGTGTCCGCAGTCTCCAGCGCCGACTCGTCGTGGTCGACGACGATCCGGTAGTCCTCGTGCGTGCGTACCGGCCGGCCGCCGAGGGAGCAGGTGACGACGGAGTACAGACGAGTCCCGTCCGGTTCACAGGCCTCGTTGAACACCCGCGCCGGGATGCCCAGGTCCAGCGGCAGGACTCCGTCGAGGGCGAGAACGGCAACACGATGCGGCATGGCCGGAATGGTACGACAGGTGACCCTCCGGCCACTCACTCGCCTCCGTGAGCACACGCCACTGTTCTTTTGCCGGGACCGCGGTCCCGGCAAAAGAACAGTGAGACGGACATGAGCGAGGACAACATGAGCGAGCACACCATGCGGGCTGTCACCGTCAAGGAGTTCGGCGGGCCGGAGGCGCTGACCGTCGAGGAGGTCGTGCGCCCCGAGCCGCTGCCGACCGAGGTGCTGGTGCGAGTGCATGCCGCCGGCGTCAACCCGGTGGACTGGAAGACCCGCGAGGGTCAGGGCATGGCGGGGCTGCAGACGCTCCCGCTGGTCCTGGGCTGGGACGTCTCCGGTGTCGTCGAGGAGGTCGGCTTCGGCGTCACCACCCTCGCGCCCGGCGACGAGGTGTACGGCATGCCGTGGTTCCCGCGTGCCGCCGGCGGCTACGCCGAGTACGTGACCGCCCCGGCCCGCCAGTGGGCCCGCAAGCCGGCCACCTTGGACCACAAGCACGCGGCCGCCGTACCGCTGGCGGCGCTGACCGCCTGGCAGACCGTGGTCGACACCGCCCACGTCCAGGCCGGCCAGCGCGTCCTGATCACGGCCGCCGCCGGCGGGGTGGGCCACTTCGCGGTCCAGTTCGCCCGGCACCTGGGCGCCCACGTGATCGCCACCGCCAGCGCCGCCCGCCACCCCTGGCTCAAGGAACTCGGCGCCGACGAGACCATCGACTACACCACCACCCGCTTCGAGGACGTCGTCAAGGACGTCGACGTCGTCATCGACCTGGTGGGCGACGCCCATGACCGGACCAGCGCCCGCTCGCTCAAGGTCCTGCGCCCGGGCGGCCTGCTGGTCGCCGTCCCGTCCGGCGTCTCCCCGGAGCTGATCACGGCCGCCGAGGCGGCCGGGGTGCGGGCCACCCCGTACCTGGTCGAGCCGGACGGCACAGCCCTGACCACGATCGCAGGCCTCATCGACGCCGGTGAGATCGCCGTCGAGGTGGAGGAGACCTTCCCGCTGGAGCAGGCCGGCGCGGCCCACGCCCGCGTCGAGGCCGGCCGCACCCGCGGCAAGATCGTTCTCACCGTCGCCGACTGACCACCCTCGCCAGCAGTTCGGAGCAGCGCCGTGTACTACGAAATCCGCCGCTACCAGGCCCGGCCCGGGCGTCGCGAGGAGTGGGTGCGTTACATGGAGAACGTGGTCATCCCGTTCCAGGCCTCGCTGGGTATGGACGTGACCGCCTCCTTCGTCGATGCCCAGGACGAGGACGGATACGTGTGGATCCGCCGGTTCGAGGAAGAGGCCCAGAGCGAAGCCCTGTACGCGGCCGTCTACCAGCACGACAGCTGGAAGAACGAGATCGGGCCGGTCGTCCACGGCCTGCTGATCCCCGAGAAGACCGTCGTCACCCGCGTGGTCCCCACCCCGGCCTCACCCCTGCGGTGACCCGGCTCACGGCCGCTTCATCCGCCACCGCACCGCACCGCACCGCACCGCAACAAAGGAACCATCATGAGCACCGGGACACTCCAGAAGTCGGCCCCCGCCTCGTCAATCACCCAAGCCGCCGCCAGCACACTCAGCGCGGCGGTACACACCGCCGCCGCGCGGATCGGCTTCACGGCGGCCGTCGCCGTCACCGACCAGGGCGGACATCTGAAGGCATTCGACCGGGCCGACGACGCGCCCTTCCTCACCGCCGAGGTCGCCCTCGACAAGGCCTGGACCGCGGCCTCCTTCCGCATCCCCACCCACACGTGGAACGACCTGCTCGCCAACCCGCGGATCGCGCCGCTGGGCGGCCACCCTCGTGTGATGGCCGTCGGCGGCGGCTACCCGATCATCGAGAACGGCCGGTACATAGGAGGGCTGGGGATATCCGGTGGCACCTACGACCAGGACCAGCAGGCCGCCGAGGAGGCCCTGGCCGCCCTCGGGTTCGAACTGCCCGGTCACTGACCGGCCGCCGGAGGGTCGGCCCGTGACTGACCGGCGCTCCGCCAGGGCACAGGCCGACACGTGCGCCACGAAGACCCGCACCAGGTGGTACGGGTCCTCGTGGCGCACGTGCGACGTCACCGGGCTGAAGCCCCAGAGCTCGGTTCACCACCTCAGGGTGGCCCGGACCCGGTCGATCTCGTCGTCCAGTTCCTCCCAGGCCCCGAAGCCGCGGTCGATGGTGGCCATGTCAACGCCGCTCTCGATCTGTCGGGCCCGTTCGACCGGAGTGCCGAACAAGTGCAGAGGGAAGGCCACCGGGTCGAGTCGCGCCTCCTGAAGCGCTTGGACCAGGGCGTCGTCGCTCCAGCTGTCTTCGCCGACCCAGATGAAGGGATCGTCGAAACGCATCAGGCCGGCTCGGATCGCCCTCGTCCACTGGGTGAACAGTGCGGCGAGGCTGGTGGCCGCCCGCACCGGGCCGTTGGTGTCCGGCTCGATCTCGTAGCGCCAGATCTCGCCCTCGTGGTCGCCGGCGAGGACGAAGGTGTAGACGAGTTTGTTGAACCAGATCAGCGGCAACTGGTGCCGCCAGGGGAACGGGGCACCTGCAGACAACGACAAGTAGCCGAACATCTCGTCCACGTTCGCCTCGGTCGGCCAGGGAAACAGCCAACCGGCCTCGGGCAGCGGCGCTCGCTCCTCCCAGCCCCGGGCGTGGAGCCAGCTCAGCTGCTCGGCGACGTGGTCGACATCGAAGATCCGGTGGACCACGTCGGGCGCGGGTGGCGGCACGGGCCCACCGGGACCGTCATCGGGCTCGGGCCAGGGAAGACCCAGGGACGTCGCCGCCGTTCGGTAGTCCCGTACGGCGTCGTGCAGCACCTGCATGTCGTCGAGCATGACGGCGTGACCTCCGGGGTGTTCGGGCATGCCCGCGGTCAGGGTTCGTGTCGGCGAACGGGACACGCCCACCCGCGCTTCCAGTTCCCCGGGAACCGCAGACTGGGCGCACAGGTTGTGCTGTCCGCCGGAAGACGAGGCGGTCGCTGGTCTTCCATGGGCAGACCGTAGTCGGGACGACTGACATCGACTCCCGAGGGGCGAGTCTCCATGGTGCCGCCGCGGACCGGCGGTTGCGCCTGTCGCCTCACCCCCACGGGGAAGCAGGCCGGGTCGCGGCCTCGCGAAGCACCTCGTCCCTCCTGAGGGAGCAGAGACTCTGGCCAGGTGAGGTGGAGGGCCAGAGGTGTCCCAGGCGGTCCGCCGCGCACCATCGCGACTGGGCACTTCCGCCACACTCAGCGTCACAACGCTGATCACACTCCAGCGGCGAGGCCGGTCAGTGATCGCTGTAGTGGAATCGGGCCTTGATGATCTTCACTGCCTTGTCGTCCCACCGGTAAACGATGCGGTTGACATCGTCCACGCGCCGCGACCAGTAGCCGGACAGGTTGCCTTTCAGCGGTTCCGGCTTGCCCATCCCTTCGTCCGGGGTGCGCTGGATTTCCTCGACCAGACGAACGACGCGGCGCAGCGTCTTGCGATCCTGGCCCATCCAGTAGGTGAGGTCGTCCCACGCCTCCGAGCTCCAGGTGATGTCCCTCACCCAGAGCCCTCGGCCATCTCACGAAGCTCGTCCACCGTGGTGGTGACGGTGGCTTCCTGCCCAGCCTTGTCGCGGGCGACGGCAGCGAGCAGCCGAGTCGCGTTGGCAGGCGTGGACAAGAGATACATGGTTTCCTGCCAGGCGTCGAAGTCCTCTTCGGACATGAGGACCGCGTTGCCCTGCTTCGAGGAGATCCGCACGGGCGCGTGATCGTCGTTCACCTGCTTGAGCAGGGGGTAGAGACGCTGGCGAGCCTCGCTTGCGCTTATGGTCACGGGCCCCTCTCCTCCTCTTTCTCTCCGACCTTAGCCGTCAGTACGGAAAACGGTACCACAGACGTACGACATTGCGTACGACATGGTGCAGCACCTCCAGAACCCTGGTGCCTCCGCGTGGTTCATCGCTTCCCTCGAGGCCGGGATGCCGGTCCACACCCCCCGTACACATCTGCGTCGGCCCAAGAGGTACTGGAACGCCTGCATCGCCGGCTCAAGGTCCGTGTCCGCCTCTGCGAGCCGCCGAACGTGCAGGTTGAAGATCCCATGCACAGTCGCAACCCGGCACCGGAGGTCTGCCGCCTACCCAACCCGGAGCAGGCGCTCCACATCACCCCCACCCCTTCTCGACGGGGCGCGGGTGACACGCCATCACCACGCACTGCTGTCACCAGTCCCGCGTCGGCCCCATGAAGGAGTGATGTCTCCAAGCGACACGCACCTCGCACAACAGTCGAAGTGCTCACTGTGAGCGCACTTCATTCTCACGTCCGCCGCTGTGGGCCAGCCTGAACAGACCCGCGGCACAATCGCTGGCAATCCGAGAGTCATCGAGTTCGGCAGCCCAGCAGTTCGTCACAGCCGACGGTGATTGTGGTATCTCCCAACACGCACGGAAGCCGCAGCTACGCTGCCGCGGCACCCTGCTCACGGCTGGCCGGCATACGCAGGGTGTGGTCGCCGAAGTCGGCGACCAGGTCGAGCCTCCCGCCGAGCGCTTCGACGTAACGGGCGATGACGTCCAGGGTGGCGCTCTCGCCGTGCTCGATCTGGGACACCCTCGCGACGCTGACCCCCATCCGGGTAGCGACGTCACGCTGAGCAAGGCCGGACTGCCGCCGCGCCTCTGCCAGCTGGTGACCGCGCGCCTCGGCCAGGAGGCGCAGGGAGCCGGCTTCCACATCGGCGGGCCTGACACCAGCCGCGCCGATCCTCGCCACCCGCTCCACCACCTCGCGCACCGTGGGAAGCCGGCCCATGGGCGACCGCGGCCGCCTTCCGGCACCCGGGCCCGGCGCTCCGGCTGCGGAAACAGATCAAGACCCAGGCGGCTCGACACGGGAGACCCCTTTCACGTCTCGACGCGCCGACATGGGCCGCCCGTCACCGGCAGCGGAGACGCGTCGAAACATTTCGAAGAGGGCTCGGGCATCTCGGTGCCACAAGCCGTGTGCCCCCAGGTTCTACGGCCGAATCCCGCACCGGTGCGGCGGCTCCCCACGAGGGAAAGAGTGGGTGCACGGCAGCCTTTCCCTGTCTCCCTATGGCCTGACTGACGCGTGGGCCGGCACATCCGGCGCGCCAACCGGAACAACAGCAGATCGAAAGTTTCGGTCGCCGGAGAGAAATATTTTTCTGCCGAGTGCATTGACGGCCCCCTGCAGCACCGCAATCATCCACCACTGGAACGACTGGCCACAGACGGCCGCAGGTGCCCCTGCAGGCACCACAGACCCGCACCGCAGCACGCGCCCGACCGCCCCCACACATCATCTGGTCCGGTGAGGTACGCCAAGTTCGTGTCACAACACCGCCGGCAACCGCCGCAGGTCCCTGACGGGACATGACCCCGCGTCACCCGCTTCCGGTCCGCATCGGCCGCCCCATCAGGGCGACCAGGGGCGTTCCCCCGCGGCCCAGCCCTTCAGCCCTCGGTGTCAGTTCTTCCGTTCTGCCGTTCATCCGCGATACCCGCCTTGGAGGCAAAGTCATGGGCTCGTACGCCCTCCCCACATCCGACATCCGCCGAAGGATCCGCGGCCCGGTGCTGGCCCTGGTCGTTGGCGCCGTCGGCCTGGCCACCGCACTGGTCGGACCGTCGAACGCGAGCGCCGCCGAGAGCACGCTCGGCGCCGCCGCCAAGCAGAACGGCCGCTACTTCGGCACCGCGATCGCCTCGGGCAAGCTGGGCGACTCGACCTACACGTCGATCGCCAACCGCGAGTTCAACATGGTGACGGCCGAGAACGAGATGAAGATCGACGCGACCGAGCCGCAGCGCGGTCAGTTCAACTTCACCTCCGCCGACCGCGTCTTCAACTGGGCGACGCAGAACGGCAAGCAGGTGCGCGGTCACACCCTGGCCTGGCACTCCCAGCAGCCGAGCTGGATGCAGAACCTCAGCGGCAGCACGCTGCGCCAGGCGATGATCGACCACATCAACGGCGTGATGGGCCACTACAAGGGCAAGATCGCCCAGTGGGACGTCGTGAACGAGGCGTTCGAGGACGGAAGTTCGGGAGCGCGGCGCGACTCCAACCTGCAGCGCACCGGCAACGACTGGATCGAGGTGGCCTTCCGCACCGCGCGGGCCGCCGACCCGGCCGCCAAGCTCTGCTACAACGACTACAACGTCGAGAACTGGACCTGGGCCAAGACGCAGGCCATGTACAACATGGTCAAGGACTTCAAGTCGCGCGGCGTGCCGATCGACTGCGTGGGCTTCCAGTCGCACTTCAACAGCGGCAGCCCCTACAACAGCAACTTCCGCACCACGCTGCAGAACTTCGCCGCCCTCGGCGTCGACGTGGCGATCACCGAACTCGACATCCAGGGCGCCTCGTCCACGACCTACGCCGCCGTGGTCAACGACTGCCTGGCCGTCTCGCGCTGCCTGGGCATCACCGTCTGGGGCGTGCGCGACAGCGACTCGTGGCGGTCGAGCGACACCCCGCTGCTGTTCAACAACGACGGCAGCAAGAAGGCCGCCTACACCGCCGTCCTCAACGCCCTCAACAGCGGCACCTCCACCCCCGGCCCCACACCCACCGCCACGCCGACCTCGACGCCCACGTCGACGCCCACCTCTCCCTCGGGCGCCGGTCAGATCAAGGGCGTGGGCTCGGGCCGCTGCGTCGACGTGCCCAACTCCAGCACCACCGACGGCACCCAGGTCCAGCTGTGGGACTGCGGCAACGGCACCAACCAGCAGTGGTCGTTCACCGCGGCCGGTGAGCTCAGGGTCTACGGCAACAAGTGCCTGGACGCCGCCGGCACCGGAAACGGCGCCAAGGTCCAGATCTACTCCTGCTGGGGCGGCGACAACCAGAAGTGGCGCCTCAACTCCAACGGCTCCATCACCGGCGTCGAGTCCGGCCTGTGCCTCGACGCCGTCGGCGCCGGAACCGGCAACGGCACCCTGATCCAGCTCTACTCCTGCTCCGGCAGCAGCAACCAGAACTGGACCCGTAGCTGAGCGAAGCACGTCCCGCACAGGGTGCCCGACCCGGTGAGCCAGGGTCGGGCACCCCGGGATGCCGGCGCGGCCGCTCAGCCGCGGCGGTGCGCCAAGGACGGCGAGGACACGGTGCGCCCGTTTTTGTGGTCTGGAGGACGGAAAAACGGGCGCGCAACGAGAAACCCCAGGTCGTCGGCCTGGGGTTTACTTGTCGCCACGCCCGGTCTCGCGCTGCTCACGCACAAGTACGCGATCGACGCCGCCGACAGCCCCGCAGCCGCAACCGGACGGGTCCCGCCTCAGAGTTCGGAGTGCTCCCCGTGCTGTTCGACGTCACCCGCAGCGTCCTCGTCGACGTCTTCGGCGAGGACCGGCTGACGACCCTGCCCGCCACCGCCTTCCCGCCCACGGCCGCGGGGACCGAGGGCGCCCGCCTCCTTCAGACCGTCGGTGTCCCCACCGAAGCGGTCACGCTGTACGAGCCGCACGAGGTGTCCGGCCGGCTGTCCCTCGTCCGGGACGCCCTCCACCTGGAGGACTTCGAGGACGCTCCGCAGGGCGCGGGCGAATGGCCCCTCATCGGCTGGCTGCTCAACGCCCACCTCGCCTTCGATCCCGGCTCCGGCAAGGTGTTCGCCTTCGACTCCGACGAGGAGTCGGCGCTCGCCCTCCACACGGACGTCTCCTCCTTCGTCCAGGTCGCCGTCCGGCTTCAGCGCCTGCTGGAGGAGTTCACCTTCAGCGGCGACCAGGAGGCCGGCTTCGAACTCCTGGAGCACGAGGTGGAGCGCATCCGCCAGGAGACGAGCGAGGTCGACCCGCTTCCCTTCCAGGACGACGAGACCCCCTGGTCCGTCATCGGCGAGGAAATCGCCATGGGCCGGCACTTCCTGGACGGCAGCCCCGGCGGACGCGCGCTGTACGGGTGACGCCCGGCCCGGGTCCAGGCCGCCACGGCTCAGGTCACAGGTCCGGACCCGACGACCCCACGATCGCCCGCAGTGCCGCGAGGTGTCCCTGATAGGCCTCCCGCCCCCGCCGGGTCAGCCGGAGCCACACGCGCTGCCGGGTGTCGCGGACGGCCTTGCGCTGCTCGACGTAGCCGGCCTCCATCAGCACGCCGGCGTGCTTGCTCAACGCGGAGGCGGACAAACCCAGTTGCCGCTGCACCAGGCCGAACTCCGCCTCGCCCGTGGCGTCCAGGAGGGCGCAGACGCGCAACCGGTTGGGCGCGTGGACGGTCACGTCGAAGCCTTCCATCAGATCGCGCCCACCGGCCCTGCGGGGGCCGTCCGGTGCAGCCGCACGAAGGCCAGGTGGCAGGCGACGGACACCGCAACGCCGATCAGCGAGGCAGCGATCAGCCATCCCGGCCGCCCGGTGGCGCGGAAGGCGATCGGCGCCCCCACCATCAGCGCGGGCAGGCCGATCACGATCGCGACGACCGCCCGCTTCGGCAGCACGTCCAGCCGGAGCGCCACCCCCGTCCGCTCACGCCAGGTCTTGACGGCGGCGGCCTGGAGCGCTCCCTGTACCGCGACGACCGTCACCGCGACGCCCAGCCAGGCCGGGCGCGGAAGGATCCACTCCGTATCGGCCACGGCGCCCCCGACGCAGATCGGGAGAACACCGATGTAGAGCGTCAGCGCGGCGAAGAACCAGGTCGGCCACGGTGTGGCCGACAACGCCGCGCCGGACGCCCGGATCTGCTCCACCGCCGCCAGTGCGGCACGGGCCTGCTCCGGCGTGGACCGCCCCCCGTTGGTTTCCATACCGGCAACTGTAGCGGCGACTTTCCTGTTCGGAAAGTGTCGGACCCCCGGAGGGATCACCTCGACGAGCACCGGGGTCCGGAGCCCGGGACGGGCGTGGCCGGATACCGCCCGTGGGCCCGATAAACAGTATTCGATCTCTTGTCACCACTTCGGGGTAAGCAGGCGGATTGTCCTGGGATGCGCGGTCGGCAGGTCGTTACGGTCCTGCGGGTGGTGGGCGGATCCCGGCTGCCCCGTCGGACAAGGAAAGGCTTCCCGATGACCGTCGTCGACAGCACCCCGGACGCCCCCGCCGCACCCACGGCGCCGCAGCAGTCCCTGGGCACCGCGGCCGCGCGCAACCTCACCACCACCACGAAGTCCGCTCCGCAGATGCAGGAGATCACCTCCCGCTGGCTGCTGCGGATGCTCCCCTGGGTCGAGACACAGGGCGGGACCTACCGGGTCAACCGCCGGTTGCGTCACACCCTGGGTGACGGGCGCATCGAGTTCGTCCAGGAGGGATCCACCGTCCGGGTGATCCCCCTGGAGCTCGCCGAACTGGCCCTGCTGAAGGGCTTCGACGACCTCGACGCCCTCACCGCGCTCGCCGGGCGCTGCGTCCAGCACGACTTCACGGCCGGCGAGACCCTCGTCGAGCGCGGCGCCCCGGCCGACCGGCTGTACATGATCGCCCATGGTCGCGTCAGCCAGTGGGGCGAAGGCCCGTACGGGGAGAAGGCCGAGGTCGCCGTCCTCGCCGACGGCGGTCACTTCGCCGAGAACGCCCTGCTGGACCCTGACGCGCGGCACGGCCACACGGTCACGGCCCACACCGCGGGCACCCTCCTCACCCTCTCCCGCTCCGACTTCGCCGCGGTGCGGGATACCGTCCCCGGGTTGCGGGCCCATGTCGCGCGGTTCGTCTCCGCCGCGGGGAAGCGGCAGAACAAGCACGGCGAGGCCGAGATCGCCCTGTCGGCGGGGCACGTCGGCGAGGTCGACCTGCCGAGGACCTTCGTCGACTACGAGCTGCGGCCGCGGGAGTACGAACTCTCCGTCGCACAGACCGTTCTCGCGGTCCACACCCGCGTCTCCGACCTGTTCAACGGGCCGATGGACCAGACGAAGGAGCAGCTCCGGCTGACCATCGAGTCGCTGCGCGAGCGCCAGGAGCACGAGCTCGTCAACAACCGCGAGTTCGGACTGCTGCACAACGCGGACTTCGCCCAGCGCCTCCAGACGCACTCCGGCCCGCCGACGCCGGACGACATGGACGAACTGCTCTGCCGCCGCCGTGGCACCAAGCTGTTCCTCGCCCATCCGAGGACGATCGCCGCCATCGGCCGGGGCTTCAGCGCCCACGGGCTCTGTCCGGAACCCGTCGTCATCGACGGGGAGCCCCATCCGGCCTGGCGGGGCGTTCCGATCCTCCCCTGCGACAAGATCCCGATCAGTGACGAGCAGACCAGCTCGATCATCGCGATGCGCACGGGTGAGGAGAACCAGGGCGTCGTCGGGCTGCGGCAGACCGGGCTGCCGGACGAGCTCGAGCCGGGGCTCAACGTGCGCTTCATGGGGATCGACGGGCAGGCGGTCGTCTCCTACCTCGTCAGCACGTACTACTCGGCAGCCGTCCTCGTGCCCGACGCCCTCGGTGTGATGGAGAACGTGCACATCGGCCGCGGACGGGCCTGAGGTCGCGGGGCGGAGCCCGCCAGAGGTCCCCCGGCCCCCTTTCCCGCACGGCACGAGTCAGCCCTTCTCCTTTCGGAACGGAGTTGTCGATGACGGTTCCCGTCACGTCCGGATCACCCCTGCCCGGGGGACCGCCGAGTTCGCCCGCAGTCATTCCGTCGGCCGTTCCCGCGCCGGACGCCCCTCCGCCTGCCCTCGCACCGGCCACCGCACCGCCTACCCTCGCACCGCCCACTGCCTATGGCCCGTCGCCCGAGGCCGAGGCCGCCGCGTCCGCCGTCAGTCCCGTCCTGCGGAGGGTCCTGGAAGGACCGACGGGCCTCGGAACGTCCGCGCTCTCCCTGGCCCGCGCGTTGGGTCCACGGTTCTCGGAACCGGAGCGACACGTGACCGCGGCGCCCGCGCCGCCCTCCGAGGGCCGAGCGGTCCCCGGCCTCTACCACCATCCGGTCCCGGAGCCCGACGCCGAGCGGGTGCGGGAGGTGAGCCGCCGGATCAAGCTCTGGGCGGAGGACGAGGTCCAGCTCTATCCGCAGGAGTGGGCGGACCAGTTCGACGGCTTCTCGGTGGGGCGGTACATGGTCGGTTGCCACCCGGACGCCCCCTCCGTCGACCACCTGATGATCGCCACCCGGCTGATGGTCGCGGAGAACGCCGTCGACGACTGCTACTGCGAGGACCACGGCGGCTCACCCGTCGGCCTCGGCAGCCGTCTCCTGCTGGCCCACACCGCGCTCGACCCGCTGCACACGGTGCCGCGGTACGCGGCGGCGTGGGAGGAGTCGCTCGGCTCGGACGCTCCCCGTCGCGCCTACCGCAGCGCGATGGACCACTTCGTCCGCGCGGCCACGCCGTCCCAGGCCGACCGCTTCCGGCACGACATGGCCCGTCTGCACCTGGGCTACCTGGCCGAGGCCGCCTGGGCCGAGACGGGACACGTCCCGGAGGTGTGGGAGTACCTGGCGATGCGCCAGTTCAACAACTTCCGCCCCTGCCCCACCATCACCGACACGGTCGGCGGCTACGAACTCCCCGCCGACCTGCACGCCCGGCCCGAGACGCAACGGGTCATCGCGCTGGCCGGCAACGCGACCACCGTCGTGAACGACCTCTACTCCTACACCAAGGAACTCGACAGTCCCGGCCTGCACCTGAACCTGCCCGTGGTGATCGCCCGACGCGAGGGGCTCTCCGAGCGCGACGCGTACCTCAAGGCGGTCGAGGTCCACAACGAGCTCATGCACGCCTTCGAGGACGCCGCCGCCGGCCTCGCGGCGGCCTGCCCCGTGCCCACCGTGCACCGCTTCCTCAAGGGCGTGGCCGCCTGGGTCGACGGCAACCACGACTGGCACCGCACCAACACCTACCGCTACACCCTGCCCGACTTCTGGTAAGGAACGGATATCACCATGACCACCGACATCCCCACCGCCTCCGTGAAGATCCCCGCGCCCGCGACTCCCTACCAGCGGGAGATCGCCCACTACTGGAACAACGAGGCGCGGCCGGTGAACCTGCGCCTCGGCGACGTGGACGGGCTCTACCACCACCACTACGGCATCGGCGCCGTCGACCGGGAGGCACTGGGCGACCCGGACCGCCAGGGTTACGAGGACAGGCTGGTCGCCGAGCTCCACCGGCTCGAGTCCGCCCAGGCCGACTTCCTCCTGGACCACCTCGGACCCGTCGGGCCCGGCGACACGCTCGTCGACGCCGGCTGCGGGCGCGGCGGGTCCATGATCATGGCGCACCGCCGCTTCGGCTGCGCGGTCGAAGGGGTCACGCTGTCCGCCCAGCAGGCCGAGTTCGGCAACCGGCGGGCACAGGAGCTCGGCGTCCAGGACCGTGTCCGCTCCCGCGTGCACAACATGCTCGACACCCCCTTCGAGAAGGGCAGCGTCACCGCCTCCTGGAACAACGAGTCGACCATGTACGTGGACCTGGACGACCTGTTCTCCGAGCACGCGCGCTTCCTCAAGGTGGGCGGCCGGTACGTGACCATCACCGGATGCTGGAACCCCCGCCACGGTCAGCCCTCGAAGTGGGTCTCCCAGATCAACGCGCACTTCGAGTGCAACATCCACTCCCGGCGGGAGTACCTGCGGGCCATGGCCGACAACCGCCTCGTCCCCCAGACCGTGATCGACCTGACCCCCGACACCCTCCCGTACTGGGAACTGCGGGCCACGTCCTCCCTGGTCACCGGCATCGAGGAGGCGTTCATCGAGTCGTATCGCGACGGCTCCTTCCAGTACGTCCTCATCGCGGCCGACCGCGTCTGACCTGATGAGCCGTCGGGAACCGTCCGTCACCCCGGCAACGGCGACGAACAGTTCCCGACGGAGGCCGTGCCTCCCGCGTCGCCCCTCGATGTCAGCGCCGGGCCCGGGCCGCCTCGATGTCCGGGACGTGCTCCTCGGCCCAGAGCCGCACGGCGCGCAGGGGGACGAGCAAGGAGCGGCCCAGCGGCGTCAGGGCGTACTCGACGCGGGGCGGGTTCTCGTCGTACTCGTGACGGCTGATCAGACCATCGGCCTCGAGGGAGCGCAGGGTCTCGGTGAGGGCCTTCGCGGTGATGCCCCGGATGTGCCTCTTCAGTTCGGTGAAGCGGCGGGGTCCTCCGTCGAGGGCGTTGACGACGAACACGGTCCAGCGGGCGCCGATCCGGTGCAGCACCGTGCGGCTCGGGCAGGTCGCCGCCATCACGTCGTACGCGTCACCCATGGCCGCCCCCGGTTTCGTTGAAGATACCGGTATCCAATTTATACCGTCTGCGGTCCTACGAGAGGACGGGTGACACATGGAACGGATCCTGGTCATCGGCGGTGCGCGGGCGCTCGGCGCGGCCGTCGCGAGGCGTGCGGCGAAGGACGGGTACGACGTCGTCGTCGGCGCCCGCGACCTGGCCGCGGCCGACGCGGCGGCGCGCGGGATCGGCGCCACCGCGGTGCGGATCGATCTGCAGGACGAGTCGACGATCGCGGCCGCCGCGGAACGCCTGAAGGACGGGGTCGACCACATCGTGACGACCGGTTCGGCGCCGCACGACGTCCCCGTTCCGGAACTGGACCGCGACGGGCTGCTCGCCGCGTTCACGGCGAAGGTGGTCGGCCCGATGCTGGTGGCCAAGCACTTCGCGCCGCTGCTGCGGCCGACCGGGTCGATGGTGATGTTCTCCGGCGTGGTCGGCTGGCGCCCCGGGCCGGGGTCCCTCGTCAAGGGCGTCACGAACGGTGCGGTGGAGTACGCCGCGCGCCACCTGGCGGCGGAACTGGCACCGGTGCGGGTCAACGCCGTCTCGCCCGGTGTCGTGGACTCCGGCGCCTGGGACCGTTTCGGAGACCGAAAGGCCGCCTTGCTGCGCGGGAGCGCGGCCAGGACCTTCGCCGGCCGCCACGGCGAGACCGACGACGTGGTCGACGCGGTGATGTGGCTCCTGGGCGCGGGCTTCGTCTCCGGCGAGACGATCCACGTCGAGGGCGGCGCCCGTCACTCGCACGCCTGACGTCCGACCGCCGGGCGCGCCGCCCGGGCTCGCCGGCGGGACCGGGAAGGGGTCGGCGCGTCGGCGGACAATTGCTGTCGTGCAGAAGTGAGAATTTCGGGAGCCGCGCGCGGGAAATATTATTCCGGCGGCGGACAGGCGGAAATGTCACATCGTGGTGGGCCGCCCCTGGCGTGCTACTGTCGAATCAGTTGCAGGTGTGGTTGCCAGAAGGTTTTCCGACGGCTGATCAACACGGCGACACGGAAATGCGCACCCCCGCGCGTTCCTGACACCGTCCGAAGGAGAACGACATGGCTACCGGTACCGTGAAGTGGTTCAACGCCGAAAAGGGTTTCGGCTTCATCGAGCAGGACGGCGGCGGCGCCGACGTCTTCGCCCACTACTCCAACATCGCCACCCAGGGCTTCCGTGAGCTGCTGGAGGGCCAGAAGGTGTCGTTCGACATCGCGCAGGGCCAGAAGGGCCCGACGGCCGAGAACATCGTTCCCGCCTGACGCGTCGGCACCGACGTCATCGTCGAGCCGGGGTCCGCACCTGAGGGTGCGGACCCCGGTTCGTTTTGTTCACAGCAATGCGGGTGCGGTTTTTCGGCCCGTTCCCGGGATCTCCGCGCTGTTCGTTCCACGGGCGGCGTGCGCGAGCATTCCGCACGCCCCGTTTTCACGCCTCACTGGTCGGAATAGCTGAAGTCCCCGACGGTCCAGGCGCTGACGTCCTTGATCGCGACCCGGTACATGCCGCCCGTCTCCGGGATGCCGAGGCTGCCCTGGAGGATCCGGGCGAGGTGGAAGTGCAGATGCGTGGGCTCCTCGCCGCGGCCGGACCGGTCCGGCCGCCGGCCGCCGCCGGCGAAGACGTCGGAGAACGGGCCCAGGCGGTCCGAGGCCTTCAGCACCTCCGCGACCCGCTCCCTCCACACGGCCTCGGGAGCCAGCCTGCCGGTGATGACGGCTCCACCGACGACCACGGTCAACGACATCTGATTGCTTCGCTCGTTCTCCACCGCGGCCGAGAGGGCGACGAGCATCTCATCAGGGTTCGACACGGGCACGGATTCTATGCGAGCCGCCCCCTCCCGCGCCGCCCCGGGCCGCGAAACGCCTTCGCCCGCGGTGCGGGGCCATGATCTCCGTCGGGCGGGCAAGTACCACGCCGCCACTGGAGAAAATCTACTCCGGTGAGAGTAGACATTCTCTCCCGGCAGAGTTACGCTCCTTCTCGTAGACACGGTCCAGGAGACCCGGCAGAAACGAACTGGCGGGCAGCCGTACAGGAAGTGGCGGTTCGCGCGACGCGCAGCCGCCACCGCGATACCGCAAGCCGCAGTGCCGCAATACCGCAGTGCCGATCCACTGAGGGATCGGTCCGCAGAGGAACGGAGGAGCAGACGCCATCAGGATCGCCCGGCCCGAGGAGGACTCGGCCCGGGTGCCGTGAGTCCCCGGAATGGAAGGTGGTCCCCGGTCAAGCAGCTGCGATCCCACCGCGCCCCCTCCTCAGGACCGGGCGGCGGAAACAGAAGGCCGGCGCGGCAATAGCGCCGACAGATGGTGTTGAATTCCTTCGGGGCCCTGGTGCCGTACGGCACCAGGGCCCCTCGACGCGTTGCACAGCGAGGTGACATGACAGCGGACAATCCACTGGGGGATCGTCTGGAGGACGACGACTACCCCGCCTACACGATGGGCCGGGCGGCCGAGATGCTCCGCACCACCCCGGGCTTCCTGAGAGCCATCGGCGAGGCCCGCCTCATCACTCCCCTCCGCTCGGAGGGAGGACACCGCCGGTACTCCCGCTACCAGCTGCGGATCGCCGCCCGTGCCCGCGAACTCGTCGACAAGGGGACCCCGATCGAGGCCGCCTGCCGCATCGTGATCCTCGAGGACCAGCTCGAGGAGGCGCAGCGCATCAACGCCGAGTACCGCCGCGCGGCGAACGCGGCGGCCGACGGCTCAGTTTCCGGATCCGACTCCGGTTCCGGCTGAGGCTGAGGCCCTACCCGCCGGTCGCCGGACGTCCGCCCCCGTGCGGCGGCATCGCCGCCTCGGCCTCGGCCTTGGCGTCGTGGACCGCCGCGGCGGCCTGTCGCGCGGCCTCGCCGGTGGCCGCGGCGGCGTCGAGGGCGACTCCCGGGGCCGCCGGAACCGCCGGGGTCCCGTCGGCGTCGCCCGCGCCGTCGGCGTCACCGGTCCCGCCCGTGGGGGTGGACCGGGGAGCGCCCGCCCCCGTGTGATCGCCGACCGCGCGGCTGACGGTGCGGACCGCCTCGGTCAGCTCACCGGGGATGACCCAGAACGTGTTGTTCTCGCTGCGGGCGATCTGCGGGAGCGTCTCGAAGTACTTGTAGGCCAGTACCTGCGGGTCCGCGTTGTTGCGGTGGATGGACTGGAAGACGAGCTCGACCGACTTGGCCTCGCCGTCCGCCCGCAGGATCATCGCCTGCTGCGTGCCCTGGGCCTCCAGGATGTCCTTCTGCTTGGTGCCCTCCGCCGTGAGGATCTTGGCCTGGCGGTCGCCCTCGGCGTGCAGGATGGCCGCCCGCTTGTCCCGCTCGGCCCGCATCTGCTTCTCCATCGCCTCCTTGATGGTGTGCGGCGGGTCGATGGCCTTGATCTCGACGCGGTTGACGCGGATCCCCCACTTGCCCGTGGCGTCGTCGAGGACGGCGCGCAGCCGGGAGTTGATCTCCTCGCGGGAGGTCAGCGTCTTCTCCAGGTCCATGGAGCCGATGACGTTCCGCAGCGTGGTCACGGTCAGCTGGTCGATCGCCTGGAGGTAGTGCGCGACCTCGTACGCCGCTGCCCGCGGGTCGGTGATCTGGAAGTAGAGGACGGTGTCGATGTTCACCACGAGGTTGTCCTCGGTGATCACCGGCTGGGGCGTGGACGAGTAGACCTGCTCGCGGACGTCGAGCTTGGTGTTGACGCGGTCCGCGACCGGGACGACCAGGTTGAGTCCCGGCTGCAGGGTCCGGCGGTACCGGCCGAACCGTTCGATGTTGTAGCGGCGCGCCTGCGGAACGATCCGCACCGAGGCGGCCACCAGGAAGACGACGACGAGGGCCGCCACGAGGATGGGGACGACAAAGAGATCCACAACGCCTCCGCTGCTGTGCTCAGCCGTTCAGGGAAGGAGGTCGCGGGGGTGGACGACGGCCGTGGCGCCCTCGATCTCCATGACGTCGACCAGCGCTCCCACCGGGATCACCAGACTGTCGTCGAGGGCCCGGGCGGACCACTCCTCACCGGAGAGCTTGACCAGGCCGCGCGTGCCGGTGACCTCCCGGACGACCTCGGCCCTCTTGCCGATCAGCGCGTCACTGCCCTCGCGCGACACGGGCTGTCGTGCCATGTGCCGCATCGCGACCGGCCGGACGCCGACGAGACCCGCCACCGCCGCCAGCCCGAAGGCCAGCAGCTGGCCCGGCAGGCCGACGCCGATCCCGGCCACCACCGCGGCGACCAGCGCGGCGGCCGCCAGCAGCCCGAGGAACAGGGCGAGGGTGAAGAACTCCGCGGCGCCCAGCGCCACGGCGGCGATCAGCCAGACGTACCACGGCATCGCACTGCCCTCCTTCAGGGGCTGCCTCTCCACGCTACCTCCGCGGCCGCCGGCGGCGGGGCGGAGGCGCCGTGTCCCCGGCCCCGAACGCCGCCGCCGGGGATTTCCGCGAGGCGCCGGGAGGTCGATCGCGGAGGTCACGCCGGACCGTGGCCGCCTTCGCCTCCCCGGTCCTCCCACAGGCCCCCGGACCCAACTGGTGCTCGCCGAGGACGAGAATCATCCCGGGGGTCCGGGTGTTCACCCTGCCCGGCGGCGACGGCGGCCCCTCCGGCTTCGCCATCACCTCGCACGGCACCCGCCTGCTCGCCTTCGGCGACACCCTGCTCACCGCCCTCCAGGTGCGGCACCCCGAGTGGTCCGTGACGGCCGACGCGGACACCGTCCGTGCCGCACGCCACCGCCGCCGCCTGATCGCCGAACTCCTGCGCCCGGCCACCCTGGGCTTCGGCCTTCATTTCGCGGACGTGGTCTTCGGCCGGGCACGGCCGCACGATGAGGGAGCCGCCTGGCATCCGCCGTGAGATCCCGGACGGCTTGCGGCCGGGAAGGGAAGGCGACTCAGTTCCAGTGGCGGGGGTCGAGGCCGAGCGGGCCCGGCTTCACGGACCGGATCGCCTCCGTGTCGAAGCCGGCGTCACTGCCGGGGATCAGCCACAGGCCCGGCGTGCTCTTGACGTAGTAGCCGACGGCGAGGGCCACCACGTCGGCGTGCCGGTCGCCGTCGACGTCGAGCAGCGGGAAGGTGGCGGCGAAGTTGTCCCGGCCGGACGGGTAGCGCTCGCCGGGGACGCCCGGGGTGTCCAGGTCGACGACGGAGGCGCTGGCGGGGTCGGGGCCCTCGGGGGTGCCCGGGATCAGCGTGACGCGGCCGCTCTGCTTGTCCTCGCCCGGACTGTTGACGACCAGGTCGGGGTGACCGTCACCGGTCACGTCGCCGGTGCCGGCAGCGGCGCCGAAGTGGTCGCCGTGCTGGGAGTCCCCGGGGATGCCGGGGGTCTCCTGGTCGAGGGTGATTGTCTCGCGCCCGGCGCCAATGCCGTCCTTCGCGCCGTACACGACGGTCAGCTGCCCGGCGGTCGGGAAGCGGTCGTAGTCCACGTGCCGGTCGCCGGAGACGAGGAGGTCGGTGTGGCCGTCGCCGTCCACGTCGCCGGCGGTGGGGACGGTGGGGCCGTCGGTGACCTGGTTCTCCAGGCCCGTCGGGTACTCCGCCGGCACGGGGCCCTCGGGGCCGCCGCGGAAGAAGGTGTCGACGGGCGTGAACTCCGGTACGTCCTCGTCGGGCTCGGGCGTCTGCGTGGTGGTGAACAACAGGTCGTCGTGGTCGTCGCCGTCGAAGTCGCCGGCGGTCATGGCGCCTCCGACGGTGTTCCACTCCTGGCGGACCTCGCGCGCCGGGGCGCCGTCGCGGCCGAACGGACCGTACGCGATCCGGCCGGGACGGGGCCGCACCCCGGGGTCGTGGGACACGCGGCCGACCCCGCGGTCGATCAGATCGGGGTGGTCGTCGCCGTCGACGTCGGCGACCACGGCCAGGTTGAAGTCGTCCTCGGCGCGGACCGGCACCGGGTCCCCGAGGCCGTGGCGCCCGCCGTGCAGGATCACCGCCTCGCGTGCGCTCCCCGGCTCGGGAACGCCGCCCGGGTTCGGGTCCCGCATCGCGGCCAGGTCCGTGTAGCCGTCGCCGTCGAGGTCGGCGCGCAGCAGCGGCCCCTGGAGCCCCGCGAAGACACGGTGGCGGGCGGTGTCGAGGCCGCTCCGGGAGCCGGGGACCACCACCAGCCGGCTGCCCTCGGGCGTGCCGGCGAGCTTCGGGTCCTCGGCGACGACCGTGGAGGCGAAGTCGTCGTAGCCGTCCTTGTCGAAGTCGCCGAGGGACCGGGCGCCGTGCCCCTTCCGGTCCCGTGGGGTGGAAGGCCGCTCGTCGTCCTCCCCCTGGCACCCGGCGAGGGTGAGCACCGCGACGCCGGTCAGGGCGAGGGCCGTGCGGAGGATCCGGCGGCTTCGGGGCGAGCGGCGCATACGTGCCTCCTGGGAGATGGCCTGGCCGGAGTAACACCCTCCGGGCAGGGCCGCCGGTTCCGGCCGGGAGATCACAAGTGGGTAAGGGGGTCCGCCGCGGCGGCGGTCATCCGCGCGCCGAGCGCCGCGATCTCGGCCCGCAGCTCCTCCCCGCCCTCGACCCGGAACGCGAACGGCACCCGGGCCAGCCACTCCTGCGCGTACATCGCCGGGTTGCGCGTACTGCCGGTCAGGACGCACCCCACGCGTCCCTCGCCCAGGGGTTCCAGCCGCCCCATCGGCGGGTGCACGAACCGCGCCACCTCGGCGAGGGGAGCGTCGAACACCACCCGGGTGGGGAACGCCCAGCCCTGGCCGAGGTTCTGCTCCAGCACCGCCACCGGGTCGAGGTCCTTGGGCGGCGTGAAGGCGTGCCGGGTCTGCCGGACCGCGCGGACCCGGTCGACCCGGTAGGTGCGGACGGCGTCCGCGCGATGGGAGTGGCACAGCAGGTACCAGCGCCCGTGGCGGACGACGAGGGCCCAGGGATCCACCTCCGCCTCCCACCCGCGCCCCGACTCCCCGCGGTAGGTGAGCGACACCCGGCGCCGGGACACGACGGCGTCCACCAGCTCGCCCGAGACGGCCGGGTCGGGGCGGGCGGAGTACGGGTCCGGGGCGGCCGCGGCGTACTCCCGCAGCTGCGCCGCCTGCCTGCCGACACCGTCCGGCAGCGCCTTGACGACCTTGCCCAGGGCGACGCCCACCAGGTCGTCGACGTCGGCCGCGGCGGGCTGGGAGCCGAGCACCGCCATCACCAGGCCGAGGGCCTCGGCCTGCGTGAAGTGCACGGGAGGCAGCCGGGTGCCGCGGCCCAGGCGGTACCCGCCGCCCGGTCCGCGGGCGGACTCCACGGGGACGCCGGCCTCGCGGAGGATCTCCACGTACCGGCGCGCGGCGCGTTCCGTGACGTGCAGCCGGGCCGCGAGTTCGGCGGCCGTCGTGCCGGGGCGGGCCCGGAGCATCTCCAGGGCGCGCAGCGCCCGCGCGGTGGGGCTCATTTCGTTCGCCACGGCAGCAGGCTAGTCCGGGCCCACGCCCTCGCCGCGCCGGTCCGTCCGGCATACCGGCAGGGGAACGTCCGGATCTGCTCCTACGGTGGCGGGGACGGCCTCGGGGACGACTCCCGCGCGGGCCTGTACGACCACCTCAGGGAAGGCACCCACCATGGACATCCTGCTCATCGGCGGACTGTGGCTCGACGGCACCGTCTGGGACCGCGTCGCGGCCGAGCTGGAAGGGCTCGGCCATCGCGCCGTGCCGATCGCCCTCCCCGGCCAGGGGGACGGCGCCGTCTCCGCCACGCTGGACGACCAGGTGGAGACGGTGCTCGCCGCGGTGGACGCGGCGTCCGGCCGGCCGATGGTGGTGGGGCACTCGGCCGCCTGCACCCTGGCCTGGCTGGCCGCCGACCGGCGGCCGGAGCGGGTGGCCGAGGTCGCCCTGATCGGCGGCGCGCCGACCGGTGACGGGCAGCCCTACGCCGACTTCTTCGAGGTGCGCGACGGCGTGATGCCCTTCCCCGGCTGGGACCCGTTCGACGGCCCGGACGCCGCCGACCTCGACGAGGAGGCCCGCAAGGAGTTCGAGGCGGCCGCGGTGCCGGTGCCCGAGGGCGTGGCCAGGGGGGTGGTGCGGCTGACGGACGAGCGGCGGTTCGCCGTGCCGGTGGTGCTGGTCTGCCCGGAGTTCACCCCCGCGCAGGCGCGGGAATGGATCGACGGCGGCGAGGTCTCCGAACTGACCCGGGCCGAGCGGGTCGGCTTCGTCGACATCGACTCGGGTCACTGGCCCATGCTCACCAGGCCGGCCGAGCTCGCCCGGCTCCTCGCCGCGGAGGCCACGGAGCTCGAGAAGGCCGCGGAACGTGAGGAGGCCGTGGAGGCCGGCTGACGCACGGGGCGGCCCGGGCCGGGCCGGCGGGGTCGTCGCCGCCGCTCAGACCGCTTCCGGGTGGGGGGCCGAGGCCTGCCGGGGCCGGGGGACGGACGGCGGCCCGCCCGCCGTGGGGGCGGCGGGCGCGGTCCACCGGCCGACGGTCCTGACGTAGCCGACGACCACCGAGGCCGTGACCAGCAGCAGGAGCGGCCCGGCGATCCACGGGTACGCGGCCATCTCCTCCGGCAGCCACCGGTAGGACACCAGCAGCGCGACGAAGACCCCGGCGCCGTACGCGGTCAGCCGGACGCCCGGCCGGCACCAGCCACGGTCGTGGGTCCGCAGCGCCGCCTCGATGGTGAGCGTGAACACCACGCCCGCGAGGAGGTCCACGCCGTAGTGGTAGCCGAACCCGAGCGTGGCGCAGAGCGTGGCGACCAGCCAGAAGGTCCCGGCGTACCGCAGGACGCGCGGGCCCCGGCGGGAGTGGACGAAGATCGCGGTGGCCCAGGCGGTGTGCAGGCTGGGCATGCAGTTGCGCGGCGTGATGCCGTCGAACGGCATGGGCAGCGGGGAGTCGGCCGCCGGGAGCGTGCGCGGCCAGAGGTCGGCGACGGCCCAGGGCTCGCTGGGCGGCAGGTGCGGCGCCCACAGGCTGACCGACTCCCAGTGCGCGGCGCCGGTGCCGTAGGCGAAGACCGGGCCGACCACCGGGAAGATCATGTAGCAGGCCGGGCCGAGCAGTCCTATCACCGTGAACGTGCGCACCAGGTGGTGGCGCGGGAAGCGGCGTTCCACCGCGACCCGGCGCAGCTGGTACAGCGCGACGACGACCGCGGCCAGCGCCAGGTTGCCGTACACGAGCTCCAGGACGTTGAAGCCGACCGGGCCGGTGGCGGTCACCAGCCGTCCGGCCAGCCAGGACGGGTCGCCCAGCGCGTGGTCGGCGGCCGCCAGGTACTGGTCGAGGACCAGGGGGCGGGTCTCGGAGGTGATGAGCAGCCAGGTGTCCCCGGTCTTGCGGCCGGCCAGCAGCAGCAGTCCCAGGCCGACGCCCTTGAGCAGCAGGAGCCGCTCCCGTCCGGTGCGGCGGGTGACGGCCAGGACCGCGAGGCCGAGGATCACCCACAGGGCGCCGTTGCCGAAGGGGTGACCGCCGCTCGAGCCCGTGCCGGTCGCCCAGCGCAGGACCAGCAGCACGACGTCGACGCCGACGGCGGCGCCGATCGCGACGAAACGTTCCCGCCAGGTCAGGACCACCAGCGTCAGCGCCAGGGCGGAGTACAGCAGCCCGCCCGAGTCCGGCGGGAACACCAGCTCCCGTGCCCAGGTGGCGAGCGGCCCGGGGATGCCGAGATGGCGGGCGGTGGCCTCCAGCGCGGCGAGGAACCCGAGGGTGACGGCCGCGGCCACGCCCCACAGCCACGCCGGCAGTCGGCGCCGCCCGTCGACCTCGCCGCCGCCGGCTCCGCTGCCCAAGCCCCGAGACACCCTCACGCCCCTCGCTCCGTCCCCCCGTTACGTATCGCGCGAGCGAAGCACGGGCCATCCGCGCAGGTCAAGAGCGCCACCGGTCGTTCCGGCCGGGCCGGGCCCCGCGGCACTGCCGGCCTAGCCGTTCTCCACCGGCACCGCGTCGCGCCAGACGGTGACGTCCAGGGTGACGTAGTGGCTGGAGCTGCTGCTGGGCGAGTTGCCCACGAAGGTCACGAGGGCGATCAGGCCGCTCCGCGTGGTCGCGCACAGCTGCCTGCCGCGGGAGAGCCGGTCGACGGAGATCGTCTGCGGGAGGAAACGGGTGTCCGCCTTGCAGGCCTCCAGGGAACCCTCCGTCTCCTTGTCCAGCAGGACGAGTTCGGTGGTGTAGTGGCCCAGGTGGCAGTCGGTGAACGAGCAGCCGAAGTACAGGTCGTCCTTGTTGTTGTCCCGCGGGGCGAGGGGTTCGTCGCTGAACACGAGGTGGTAGCCCTCGGGCAGGTTCACCCCCTTGTGGACCTCCGGGTCCGGGGCGGTGGCCCCGCGCGGCGTCGCGTCCTGCGGGTCGGCCGGCGCGGTCGCCCCGCGGGTCGCGTCGGCGGCGTTGCCGGTGCGCTCCTTGCCGGCGCCGGCGGCGGGCGTGTCACCGCGCCCGAGGTAGCCGGCGAGGGCGGCGACGGTCAGGGCGAGGGCCCCGCCGAGGACGCCGAGGACGACGCCGGTCCTGCGCCGCCGGGGCGGCGGGCCGGTCACCCCGGGCGCGGAGGGCCCGGCCGGCCAGGCGGACCCGTACCCGGGCGGCGGCGTGGGCCCGGCGCCGTACCCGGATGGCGGCGTGGGCCCGGCGCCGTACGCGGGTGCCGTCAGGGTGGGGCCGTACGCCGGGGCCGCGGGTGCGGCCGGCGTCTGTCCGTGGGCGCCGGCGGTGGCGGGGGCCGTCTCGGTCGGCGCGTAGGCGGAGCCGCCGGGCGGCGTGGCCGTCGGATGGTGTCCGGCCACCGCGGTCGGCGGATGCCGGGGCACCTCGGGCGCCGTCACCGGCTGCTGCGGCACGGCGGGGCGCCCGGGCTCCCCGGACGGACCCGTCCCCGTCGGCGGAGCCGAGGCGGGGGCGGGGGCGGCGTACCGCTGGTTGATCGCGGTGGTCAGGGGGTCCGGAAGCCAGCCCTCGGGGCGGCGGAGCTGGGTGAGGTCGGAGGCGGCGCTGCACAGGGCCAGGACCTCGGCGAGCGAGGGGCGCGCGCTCTCGTCCTTGGCGAGACAGCGGCGCACGAGGTCGTCCAGTTCCGCGGGGAGCCCGGTGAGGTCGGCCTCCTCGTGCACGATCCGGTACAGCACCGCGTGCGACGGCCCCTCCCCGTGCGCGGCCCGGCCCAGCGCCGCGAAGGCCGCGACCTGGCCGAGGGCGAACACGTCGGACCCCGGCCCCACGGTGCGGCCCGCCGCCTGCTCCGGCGACATGAAGGCGGGCGTGCCCACGGTGACGCCGCTGCCGGTCAGCGCGGTGCTGTCGGCGGCGCGGGCGATGCCGAAGTCGATGACGCGGGGGCCGTCCCCGGCGAGCAGCACGTTGGAGGGCTTGAGGTCCCGGTGCACGATGCCGGCTCCGTGCACCACCTGGAGCGCCTCGGCGACCCCGGCGGTGAGCAGCAGCACGGTCGCGACCGGCAGCGGCCCGTGCTCGGCGACGGCGGCGGCCAGGGTCGGTCCGGGCACGTAGGCGGTCGCCAGCCAGGGCCGCGGGCCCTGGGTGTCGCTGTCGATCACCGGGGCGGTGTACAGGCCCTGCACCCGTTCGGCGGCGCGCACCTCCTGGGCGAACCTCCGCCGGAACTCGGGGTCCTCGGCGAACTCGGGCCGGATCACCTTGAGTGCCACGGGCCGGCCGCCCGGGGTGTGGGAGAGGTACACCTTGCCCATGCCGCCCGCGCCGAGGCGCGCGGTCAGCCGGTAGCCGCCGACCGCTGTCGGGTCGTCCGCCTCCAGCGCCTTGAACATGCCGTCGGCGGATATGCCCGCACCGTTCATCGATCCCCCCGGAACGCCTGTCGCTCAGCAGCGGGGGCAGCCTAACGCGCGGCGGAACCCCGGTCACGGCATCGGCGGAACGGACGGGGCACTTCCGGCGGGTGAGGACCCCGTGGACGGGCGGGGCCCCGTCAGGCGGGCGGCGGGACGGCCGGGTCGGCGGGCGCGGCCCCGAGGTCCGCGGGCGCGGCGGCCGGGTCCGCGGGTGCGGCGGCGGGGTCGGCGGGCGACGGGAGGTGACACAGCAGCAGGCAGACGTCGTCGTCGCGCTCGGAGTCGTGCAGGAGCGGCTTGAGCAGGGCGTCGGCCGAGGCCTCCAGGTCGTGTTCCAGCTCGGGCGTGGTGAGCGTGCCCAGGGTGCTGCCGAGCCGGGCGATGCCCGGGTCGATGCCCTGCGAGCGGCGTTCGACCAGGCCGTCGGTGTACAGCGCCAGGGTGGAGCCGGCGGGCAGCTCGGCCTGGTGATCCGCGTAGACGTAGGGCACCGGGATGCCCAGCATCACGCCCGGCTTGGCGTGCAGGACCCGCACGCTGCCGTCGGGGTCGCGCACCACGGCGGGCGGGTGGCCCGCCGAGGCCCAGGTGACCTCCCGTTCCCCGGGCCGGAAGCGGGCGATCATCGCGGTCGCGTACAGGTCCGGCTGCAGGTGGCGGAGCATGCCGTGCAGGCGCGTGAGGATCCCGGCGGGGCTCTCGTTCTCCACGGCGTAGGCGCGCAGGGCGGTGCGCAGCTGGCCCATGACGACGGCGGCGTGCAGTCCGTGCCCGGTGACGTCGCCTATGACGGTCAGCAGGCTGCCGTCGGGCTGGATGAAGGCGTCGTACCAGTCGCCGCCGATGTTGAGGCCGCTGGTGGCGGGCAGGTAGCGGGCCGCGAGCAGCATCCCGGGCGGGGAGGGCAGCTCGGTCAGCTGGGCGCGCTGCAGGGTCTCGGCGGTGTCGCGGTACTGCTCGTGACGGCCGGCGTTGTCCAGGGCGATGCCGACGCGGCGGGCCAGCTCCACCAGCATCACCGAGGCGTCCGGGTCGAAACGCGGACCCGGGCAGGTGAGGGTGAGCACGCCCAGCGGGTGGCGTGCGCCGAGGGGTATGGCGAGCAGCGGGCGGTGCGGGAACAGGGCGGACGCGGGCAGGTCGTCCACCCCGGGGAGCCCGCCGGGGTGCCCGGCGGCGTGCTGGGGGCGGCCGGTGCGGGCGGCGGTCACCGCGGCGGCGGGGTGGTCCCGGATGCCGCGGGGGTGGTCGTCGTCGTTCTCCTCGTCGAAGAGCCAGACGTCCAGGTGCTCGGCGTGCTCGGGCACCAGCAGGTCGGACAGGCGGCGCAGGATGACGTTCCGGCTGAGCGAGGAGGTGATGGCGGCGCTCGCGTCGCCGAGGAAGGTCAGCAGGTGCCGGGCCCGCTCGGCCTCGGCCCGGGTGACCCGCTCGGCGTCCAGCAGGTCGCGTTGCGCGGTCGCGGCGGCCTCCAGGTCGGAGTGCAGCGCCACGACGCCGAGGTTGGTCCGCTCCAGTTCCTCGCGGTGCAGGCCGACGAGGTGTTCCTGCTCGTCGAGGAGGCGCAGGACGACCTCGGTGTCCTCGTCCGCGCTCAGCAGGGCCTCGGACAGCGGCAGACCGGGCTGCGGGATGCCGGCGGGGGGCGGTCCGGGCAGCGGGCAGGAGACGGTGCACCCGCCGTCGGGCACCGGCGGGCGCGGCGAGCCCGAGGCGTGCAGGAACGCCTCCAGCCGGGCGGTCCCGTCCCCCTCGGCGAGGGCGTCGACGCGGAGCAGGAGTTCCCAGCCGCTGCCCTCGTCGAGGCAGCGGCGCAGCCGGGCGGTCAGCTCGGTGACGAAACGGGCGCGGTCACGCGGCGTGGCTCCCGCGTCCAAGGCGACGCCGGCGGCCGCGGCACGGGCCAGTGCCGCCTCGGCGACGGAGGTGACCGGCCAGGTGTCGGGCCTTGCCGCGACGGACTTCGCCGCGACGGACTTCGCCGCCGCCCTCTTCCGCGGCGGATTCTTCGTCCCCGCGGCCTTGCCGGCGGACGCCTGCGCGGCCGACGCCTTCCGGGCCGGAGTCTTGGGTGTGGCGGCCTTCCGCCCCGCGGGCCGCGGAGCCGGGGACCGCGGTGTCACGGACTCGCCGGCCGCGGGTTTCCCGGCGGAGGGGGCAGGGGGCTTGCGGGCGGAGGCCGGCCGGGCCGGGGTCTGCGGAGCCAGGGGCGCCCTGGGCGAGGGCAGGGCCGGTGACCCTGCCGTCGGCGGCCCCTTCTGGGGGCGGCCGGTCGTCATGCGCGTCCCAGGGCCGGTCGGCCCGGTCGGCAGGGGATGGGCTCGCGGGCCGCTCGTGCGGGGCTGTCGTGTTCCGCCACCTGCATCGTCTCCCTGCTGCGTACGCCCTTGGCCCGACCGGATGGCACACCACCGTCAATTATTGCCACAAGACAACTATCGACGCGAGTATCCGCACCGGGGACAACACCCGATCGTGACCCCCACAGGGCCCTGCACCTCACGCGCCCTCCTGCCTCCCGTGCCAGTCAAGACACACGATCAGGGCATCGTCGTCCGGCAGCCGCTTGCCGCGGTGGCCGGTCAGCTCCCGCAGGATCGCCCGCGGCACCTCCGCGGCCGGCAGCAGCCGGCTGGAGTGGATCGCCCCGTAGAGCGCCGCTTCCCCGTACGCCTCGCCCTTCGGCGAGGCGACCGCGTGCACCCCGTCACTGACGAAGATGAGCCGGTCCCCGGGAAGCACCTGGAACTCCTGGGCGATGTAGTCCGTCTCCTCGAACATACCCAGGGGAAGCTGCGCGTCGAAGCTCATGTGCTCCACGACACCGTCCCGCAGCCGCAGCACCTGGGGCGAGCCGGCGTCCACGACCCGGGCCCGGCCGGTGGCCAGGTCGAAGTCGAGCATCAGCACGGACAGGTAGCAGCGCCCTTGGTAGTGGGCGTAGACGGCGTGGTCGGCCAGGGCGGCCTGGTCGTCGATGTCGATGCCGGCCCGCCGGGCGTTGCGCAGCGCGTTGATGGCGAGGTTGGTCAGCAGCGACGCCTCGATGCCCTCGCCCATGCCGTTGGTCACGTACAGCGTCAGACGGTCGGCGGTGGCCGACCAGTCGAAGTTGTCCCCGAAGATCGCGTAGGCCGGTTCCAGCTGCGCGCCCAGCTCGTACTCGCTGCGGGCGCAGGCCCGGCCGGGCAGCAGGTGCCACTGCATCTCGGCGGCCAGGGTCAGCCGGTCCTTGCGGCGCGCCTGCATGAACAGGTCGGTGTCGCGCTCGGCGACGACCACCTCGTGCCCCAGCACCTCGGCGATCTCGGTCATCTCCTCCTCCCAACGACGGACGGCGTCGTCGTCGGGAAGGGTCACCGTCAGCACGCCGAGGCGGTCGCCGCGCACGCTGACCGGAAGGTGCAGGCGCACGCGCCCGTCGCGGGCCGCCTCGCCGTACGGCTGCTGGGAACCGAAGGCGCGTCCGGCCGGGCTGTTGTGCACCGACACGGGTTCCAGGGTGTGCGGCAGGACCGACACCGGCTGCAGGACGCTCAGTCCGTAGTCGGCCATGAACAGCTCGACGTCCAACGCGTCGTACTGAGCCATCAGCACGCCCCGGACGGCGTCGAGCAGCGCGTGCGGCTCGGCTCTTCGAAGAGCGCGTTCAGCGGCCACGAATCTGTGCATAGGGAGATGTTCACCAATCTTTCGCCGGACGGCACATCCGCCCCGCCCAGGTGGCAGGGGTCGGTGAGCCTGAACGAGCCGTGTCGGTCACTGTGCGTCACGGGCAGGGGGTGGGCGCGCCTAGTACGCTGACAGGCACCCCAGTGCCTGCGAGAGTGTGACCGTGACTGCCTTCCGCCGCTGCCCCGAGCCCGACGAGGTCGCACGCGTGACCACGACGGCCGCCGAGCTGCTGGAGGTCGTGTGGGGCCGCGCTTCGACGGCGCCCACCTCCGCTTCCCAGCTCCGCGTGCTGCACATCCTCGAACACCACGACGGCATCAAGCTGCGCACCCTGGCCGAGTCCCTGGCGTCCACGCCGCCCTCCACCAGCCGACTGTGCGACCGGCTTCAGGCAGCCGGTTTCGTGGAGCGGAGGACGAGCCCCGAGGACCGCCGGGAGGTGCGGCTGCATCTCAGCAGCCGCGGCCGGGTCTTCCTCGCCGAGCTGCGGGCCCGGCGGGAGCGGGAGCTGCGCAAGGTGCTGGCGGACATGCCGGCCGCCAAGCGGATCGCACTGCTGGAGGGGCTGGAGGCGTTCTGCGCGACGGCGGAGACGCAGATCCTCGGCGACGAGGCTTCGGACTCGGGCTCCGGCGACAGCCGGACGGCCTGAGGCGGCGCTCCGCGCGTCGGCGCCGCGGTCGTGCTCGACCCTCGGCGATGACGCCCAGCACCCGGAGACGATCTCCGTACACCGGAGCATTCCAGGTCCTTCCCCGTGCACGTCCGACACGGTTTACTCTGTTGCCTGGCGGCTATCATTGTCAAACAGCAACAATTCGTCTGACAGCCCTTACTTGACCCCTGATACCCCCTATTGGGCCGTTATGACGGGGCCGTTCGGCCCCATCGGAAAAACCCCAGGCCAGGGGCCTGGGGTTGGGTCGCTTCCGCGCTCGGTACGGAGCCGCCTACCGGACCTCCTCCGCCGCGCCCCGCCGCCGCACGGCGGCCCGCAGGCACAGGAAGAGCATCAGCCCGAAGGGCGACAGCAGGACCGTCAGGACCGTCAGGACCAGCAACGGCCCCGTCAGCAGGGGGCGCAGGCCCAGCCGCCTGCCCTCCAGGTACATCCACTGCCCGATCAGCAGGTCCCAGGCGACAACCTGCGCCCACACCGCGCCCGCGCCGTTCGCCGACGCGGTCAGCTCGCGGAAGACGTCGAGGTCCGGGCCGCTGACCACCGTCCAGAGCTCGGGGAGGACGGGGGCCACCAGGCCCAGGTACACCAGCAGCACGGGCGCCGCCGTCCACGGCGAGCGGGCGAGGCGGGCGGTCGGCCCCCAGGCCGGGGCGAGGATCATCAGCGCCCACACGGGGGCGGCCAGCCAGAAGGACAGCTCGAAGAGGGCGCCGGTCATGACGTGAACTCCTCTCGGCCCGGGCCGTCCGCGGGTGCGGGGGCATCCGGCGGGTCCGGGCGTCCGGCGAGGTCCCGACCGTCCGTCAGGACCCCCGGCGAGGCCGGGATTCCGGACTCCGCGTCGCCCGCCGCGACCGGCGCCACCCGCAGCGCGAGCACTCCCCCGACCATCACCGCGGCCATGACCGCCACGGCCGCCGCCGTCATCACCCCGTCCGGCCGGAGCAGCGGCCGGCCGGCCAGCGCCTGCCACAGCACCAGCAGCACGACCGCCGCGTACGCACCGGAGGCGAGCCGCACCAGACGCGCGCGGACCCGGTCGTCGGCCAGCCGGGCGAACCGCGGGGCGAGCGCGGCGAGCACCATGACCAGCAGCGGCAGGACCTGCAGGGCGTGCATGCCCACGAAGTGGGGGATCCGCAGGTCGCCGCCGGTGGTGGACCAGCCCGTCAGCGGCATCGCCGGACCGCCGTCCGGCACCCCGACACCGTGGGCGCCGACCACCCCGGTGACGTCGGGCCGCTGCCCCGGCCGGGGCGTGGTCATCAGGAAGCCCACGGCCGCCCCGGCCAGCGCGAGGAAGACCCCCGCCCGCATCGCCCACGCGGACGCGCGGTCGGCGACCTCGGCCCGCAGCAGCAGGACGGCCAGGACGAGGGTGGCCGCCCACAGGACCATGATGGTGACCCCCATGACGCCGAACAGGGCCGCGTCGAGGGGAGTTTCGACGTTGAAGTGACTGCGCCTGCCGCGGACGGCCTGCCCGACGATGATCACCATCTCGACGAGGCTCGCCAGGGCGATCACGGTCCCCGCCCACCACCCCACGCGGCGGCCCCGCGGCAGCTGCGCCAGCATCCAGGCCAGGGACAGGCAGTACGCCGTCAGCGACAGCGAGAACTTGAGCGGCTTGGCCCAGATCGGCGCGCCCACCAGCACGCGGTCGTCGACCGCCAGCCCCACGGCGGAGACGGCCGCGGTCACCACCATCACCGCGGAGAAGACCATCAGCGGGCGGTGCCAGGACCGCCAGGACGCCGGAGCCGGACCCGGCGGACGTAAGGACGTCATCACTACCTCCCGTTACGGATAGCGGCACTATCCACTATCCGATGTCTTCACTATCTATGCTGAGCACCGCACCGGCAAGACCTCCCGCCTGCCGGGCGGAAGGTGGCCGAAAGACACGGGCGGGACGAGCGACGAGGAGTGAACCGGGCGTGCGCATCGGCGAGTTGAGCCGGAAGACCGGAGTGCCGGTGCCGACGATCAAGTACTACGTCCGCGAAGGCCTGCTCCCGTCGGGCGAGTTGACCAGCCGTAACCAGGCGGTCTACGGCGAGACGCACGAGCGCCGCCTGCGGCTGATCCGCGCGCTGCTCGACGTGGGCGGGATGAGGGTGGCCGAGATCGCGGAGGTGCTGGCGGCCGTCGACGACCCGGAGCGGCCGTTGCACGACGTGCTCGGGACCGTGTCCGGCCACGCCGCCGGCCCGGGCCCCCGGCCGGAGGACGCCGGTGAGGTGTCGGAGGTGCCGGAGGACCCCGAGGCCGCGGCCGCGCGCGAGGTGGTGGCGGCGCTCGTCGCCCGGCGCGGCTGGGGGTCCCTGGAGTCGAGGCCGGCCGCCGATCTGGTCCGGGCCCTGGCCGCCATGGCCCGGCTGGGCCACGCGTCGTTCACCGAGGTGCTGGACGACTACGCCGACGCCGCCGAGCGGGTCGCGCGCGCCGACCTCGGTTACCTGGACCGGCAGCCGGGTGTCGAGAAGCGGGTGGAGACGGCGGTGGTCGGGACGGTCCTCGGCGAGGCGGTCCTCGGGGCGCTGCGGCGCATGGCGCACGCGGACGCCTCGGAGCGGCTGTACGGCGAGGCGGCGGTCCGGGGGCGCCGCCCGTGAGGTCGCGGCCGCGCCCCGGCCGTGGGGGACACTCGCCGTCATGGCCCTGACCCAGCAGTTGGCGCGCGTGTCCCCGCAGTACCTCGACCGGTGCCGCGAGGCGGCCGCCCGGTCACCGGACGGGGACCCCCGGTGGGACCCGCCGACGGCGGACACCCTCGACCTGGACTGGGCCATCTGGGAACTGTGCGGCCTCTACCGGCACATGCGGCCCGGCGCACCCCAGTTGCCCGTCCTGTTGCGCGCCGTGCAGGGGGACGACGACGGGGCCCTCCCCTTCCTCGACCACGACACGGTGTACGACGGCTTCGACGGCCCTCCCGCCCTCCTGCCGCCCGAGGCAGTGGGAGAGGTGGCGCGTGCCCTGGCCGCGATGGACATAGGAGCGGTCCTGGAGACGCTCCCCGCCTACCGCGAGGCCGGCGGGTTCGCCAGGTTCACCGGGGACGTCCGCACCTACCTGGTCCGCCACTTCACGCTGCTCAGGGACTTCTACCGGGTCGCCCACGAACGCGGCTGGTCCGTCGTGGTGTGGGTCGACTGAACTCCCCCGGAGGCCGCAGGGGTTCACGCGGGGGTCCACGGGGGGCGCGCTCGTGCGACCGGTGCGCGGGACCGCACAACCCTTTGCGCCCCGGGCACGTCGTACGTCACCGAGACACTCGGTACGCCCGACGGGAGCATGACCTTGCGTAGACGCACTTTCGCCGTTGCGGCGGTGGCCGCCCTGGCCGTCGCCGGACTGGCCGCACCGTCCGCCGGCGCCGCGCCCTCCGGGCTGCGGGACGACTTCAACGGCGACGGGTACCGCGACCTGGCCATCGGCACGCCGAAGGCGGACGGCGGCACGGTCACCGTCGTGTTCGGCTCCTCCTCCGGCGTCGACCCGGCCCGGTCGGTGAACGTCACCCAGGACACCCCCGGCGTGCCCGGGGCCTCGGAGTCGGTGGACCAGTTCGGTGAGAACGTCACCAGCGGCGACGTCAACCACGACGGCTACGCCGACCTGATCGTCGGCTCGCCCTGGGAGCAGGTCACCGGCAAGCCGCGGGGCGCGGTGCACGTCGTCTGGGGCGGCGCGAAGCCGTTCACCTCCGGCGGCGTGATGCTCACCGCGCCGAACGACACGGCCGACTTCTTCGGCACCGGCGCCGCCTTCGCCGACCTCGACGGGGACGGCACCGACCAGCTCGCCGTCATCGGCGGCAACACCTTCTTCTACTACGCCGACTCCGGCCCCACCCAGGACGGCGCGATCGGCCCGGAGTTCGACTTCCTGCCCGACGGCGTCGTCCTGGACGGCATCACCGCCGGGCACTTCTCCGCCAAGGGCGTCAGCGACTTCGTCCTGAACGGCCGGCTCCAGGAGGACGGCGTGGGCACCGGCTCCTACGTGGGTCTGCTGCACGGCGGTCCCGGCGACATCGGCTACCACTCCGCCGTGCTGGCGAGCGGCTACGGCCCCGGCGGCGCCTCCTGGGACCGGGCCGTCGCGGCGGGCGACATCAACGGCGACGGGTACGACGACCTGGTCACCGGCTGGACGGACACGCCGGAGGGCGGCTCCTTCACCGTGCGGTACGGCGGGTCGGCCGGTCTGTCCGCCAAGGGCACGACGTACACCCAGGCCAGCGCGGGCGTGCCGGGGACGGCGGAGGCCTTCGACTACTTCGGCGAGGCCGTCACGGTGGGCGACGCGACCGGCGACGGCTACGCGGACGTCGCGATCGGCGCCTCGATGGAGACCGTGGGCACCCACCGCAACGTCGGCAACATCGTGTTCCTCAAGGGCGGCCGGTCCGGCCTCACCACCAGCGGCGCCCAGTCCTTCCACCAGGCCACCTCGGGCGTCCCGGGCGCCGCGGAGGCCGGCGACCACTTCGGTTCCTCCGTGCGGCTGCGCGACATCAACGGCAACGGCCGGGCCGACCTGGCGGTGGGCGCGTACGGCGAGGACGTGGTGCCCGGCGGTTACGACGACGGGGCCGCGTGGGTCCTGCGCGGCACGACCACCGGCCTGACGGCCTCGTACGCGACGTCCTTCAGCGCCCCGGACTTCGACTACGGGACGGTGATCGGCCGCAAGTTCGCCGACGCCTTCGCCCGCTGACCCGCGGCGACCACCCATCCGCTACGACCTGCAGGAGGCGCGAGGCATGCGCGACAGGATCCTCACCACGGCGGTGATCTGCGCGACGGCCCTGCTGGGCCTGGCCGCGCCCACCGCCGCACAGGCCGCCAAGGCCGCCGCCCCGCGGGGCGACCTCAACGGCGACGGCTATCCGGACCTGGCGGTGGGCGTGCCCTCCGCCCAGGTCGACGGCAAGGCCTCGGCGGGCTACGTGCACGTGCTGTGGGGCGGACCGGACGGCCCCGGGCGGCACGGGTCCGTCCGCATCAGCCAGGCCTCCCCCGGCGTGCCCGGCACGCCCGAGGCGGGCGACCTGTTCGGCTCCGCGGTGGCCGTCGAGGACGTCGACGGGGACGGGACCGCCGACCTGGTGGTGGGCGCCTCCAGCGAGTCGCTGACCGGCGACACGTACGCCGAGCACGGCACCGTCACGGTGCTGCCCGGCGGCGCGGCCGGCTTCTCCGCCGGCTGGACGGTCGCCCGGGGCCCCGACGAGTACGCCCGGATCGGCTCGGTGCTCGCCGTCGGCGACGTGGACGGCGACGGGGCCGTGGACCTGGCCCTCGGCCGCAGGCTCGAGGAGAGCGGCACCGCGGTCCTGCGCCGGGGCCCGCTCACCGCCGACTCCCCGGACACCCTGAGCGGCCCGATCGCCCAGGCGATGTTCGGCAACGTGACCGCCCTCGCCGTCGGCGACTTCGACGCGGACGGCGACGACGACCTCGCAATGTCGGTCAAGGCGCTGGAGAGCAGGTCCGTCCAGGTACTCCGCTGGCAGGGCGGCGTTCCGGAAAGCGTGTGGAGCACCCCGGCCTCCGCCGCCGCGCTCGCCGTCGGCGACTTCGACGCGGACGGCGCGGACGACCTGGCGCTCGGCTACTGCTACCCCAACTACGAGGCGGACGTGCCGGACTGCGCGGACACCTCCACGGGCCGCGCCGAGGTGTTCACCGGTGGACTGGTGAAGGTCGCCTACGGCTCGGCCGCGGGCGGCTTCGGCGCCCGCACGCAGGAGATCCAGCAGGACACACCGGGCGTCCCCGGCACCGCCGAGGCCGACGACCGTCTCGGCACCGCGCTCGCCGTGGGCGACGCCGACGGCGACGGTCACGCCGACCTCGCGATCGGCGACGCGAACGAGGCGGTCGGCACGGGCAAGGACGCGGGCATGGTCACCGTCGTGCACGGCGGCCCCACCGGGCTGCTCGCCGCCGACGGCACGGCCCGCGCGGTCGGCTTCACCCAGAACGGCGCCGGCGTCCCCGGCACCGCGGAGGCGGGCGACCTGTTCGGCTCCTCGGTCCACCTCCAGGACCACGACGGCGACGGCCGGGCGGACCTCACGACCGGCGCGCCGGGGGAGAACTCCGCCACCGGCGGCGTCTGGCTCCTCCCGGGCTCGGCCCAGGGCCCCACGGCGACGGGCTCCCGGGCGATGAGCCCCGGCGGCCTCGGCCTGCCGGCCTCCCCCACCCCGCGCTACGGGCAGATCCTCGGCCGGAGCTGACCCACGTCGGGGCAGGTCCGCGACCGGGGGAGGCCCGCGTCGGGACAGGTCCGCGGCCAGGAGTGACCCGCACCGCCGGAGAGGTCACTCCTCCGGCGGTGCCGCAGCCACAGCCCCACCCCAACCGCAGCCGCACTGAACGAAGGCCCAGGTCGCCGACCTGGGCCTTCGCCGTCGTCCGCGGTCCCGCCGCGCCGCCCGCCCCCACCGCGGGTCCGCCCCGGTCGCCGGCCGCGAACCTGGCCGACTCACCCGTTCCGCCCGGGCGTCGCGGGCCCTAACGTGCTGCCGCCGTCCGGCCGTCCCGGCGGACCGACCGAAATGGGGTACGCGCAGTGAACCGTCCGATCCTCCGCCACGGCCCGGCCGCAGCCGCCGGCCGGCCGACGGCCCCACGCCCGCACCGCGCGCGGCGGGCCCGCGCCCTGCTCGCCGTCCTCGCCCTGGCGGCGACCGCCCTGGGCCTGACCGGGGCCCCGCCGGCCACCGCCGTGCCGGGCCGTGCCGCGCAGGTCGTCGTCCCGGCGGGAGTGACCGCCGGCGTGGCCGTCTTCGACCGCACGACCGGAACCTTCACCGAGCGGCTCAACGAGAACGCCCGGTTCCGCTCGGCCTCGGTGGTCAAGCTGCTGCTCGCCCTCGACCACCTGCGCACCCACGACCCGCGCACCCTGACCACGGCCGACCGCACCCGGCTCGACTCCATGCTCCGCAGCAGCGACGACTCGGCGGCCGGCTACTACTGGGACCTGGGCGGCCGGACCGCGATCGTCGACCGGACCGCCGCGCAGCTCGGCCTGACCGACACCGTGGGCCCGCCCGCCGGGTACGAGAGCTACTGGGGATACGTGTCCCTGTCGGCCGCCGACACGGTGCGGATCTACCGGTACCTGCTGGACACCGCGCCCGCGCCGGTGCGGGACTACGTGATGGGCAACCTGCGGCAGTCGACGCGCTGCGGCACCGACGGCTTCGACCAGCACTTCGGCATCGCCGGGTCCTTCTCGCAGCCCTGGGCCGTCAAGCAGGGATGGTCCGGCTTCGGCGGCTCCGGCAGCTGCTCGCCCAGGCCGTCGACGACCGTCCCCCTCACCGCCGGCGAGGGCCCCGCCACGACGTCCGCGCCCGGGACGGTCTCCGGGGCGGCGGCGTGGACGGCCTCCGGAGCGGCCCCCGGTGCGGCGCCCGCCGCGGCCGGCGTGGACCTGACGCGGGAGGCCCTGCACACCACCGGCACCGTCGGAACCGGCGACCGCGCCATCGTGGCCGTCCTCACCCTGCACACCGACGGCACCCCGTACGGGACCGCCTACTCGGCGGTGAACCGGCTCACCCGTTCCCTGAACGTGCCCGGCGCGGTCCGCCCGGCGGGGACCTGGTTCGGCACCTGGGGCTCCGGGGTGAACGTGCGCCTTCAGCCCTCGGCCACCGCCGCCCGGCTGACGACTCTGCCGGCCGGAGTGGAGGTGCTGGTGAGCTGCCAGAAGCTCGGCCAGGAGGTCAGCGTCCCGCCGTACGTGAACGCGTGGTGGGCCTACCTCCCGCAGTACGGCGGCTGGATGACCAACATCTACGTCAGCTCCCCGGACAACCAGCTCCCGGGCGTGCCCGTCTGCGCCTCCTGAACCCGCCGGGGCAACCCCCGCCGTCGGTGGACGGTCCCACAACGGCGCCTCCACCGCAGGTAGCGCCGTCGGCCGAGCCGGCCGGCGGCGAGCGGGGCCGCGCTCCGGGGTCCCGGACCGGAGAGATACCGCGCGGCCCGTGAATCGACCACCGTCTCCCGTACAACCTTTGCCACGCCTGCGCAGTCATGTACATGAGGCCAGGGGACATGCCGTGGGCGCGCGCGTCGTGACCCGTCGAGGCGCCGGGCCGGCCGCACCGTCCGTGCGGGGCCCAGGCCGCCTCCGTCCCCTGCCTCCTGTCGACGCACCGAGGCGTCGACATACGTGAGGTAGGAGCTTTGACACGTCGTACGACACATGCCTACCGCCCGCTGAGCATGAAGCGCAGAGCCTGGATCACCCTGGGCGCCGTGCTCCTCGGCGGCGGTGGCGTGGCCACTTACGCGATGGCCGACCCGCCGGCCGGCACACCGGCAGACGAGGCCCGTTCCAAACGCCCGGTACGGGTCTACGACCTCTCGCTGCCGGGCAGCGGCTCCAAGAAGGAGCTGCCGCGCACCACGACCAAGCTCTTCTCGCTGCTGGGCGTCTCCTGGGACGCCGCCGAGAAGCCGCTCGAGGGCACCGCGCAGGTGCGCACCCGTAGCGCGGAGACCGGCAAGTGGACCGGCTGGAAGGACCTGGAGTTCCACGCGTCCCCGCCGGAGAAGCCCACCGCCGAGATGCGCGGCGCCTCCGAGCCGCTCTGGGTCGGTCCGTCCGACGGCGTCGAGGTGCAGGTGGTCCGCGAGGACGGCAGCACCACGGCGATGCCCAAGGGCATGCAGGTCAACATGGTCGACCCGGGCGTCGTCACCACCGCGGAGACGAAGTCCACGGACGTCCAGGTCGAGCCGGCCGCCTTCGCCGCGGCGAGCGACGAGAGCGAGTCGCCCACCCCGGCGGCCACCGAGCCCGTTTCCGAGGCCACCGAGCCGGCCCCGGAGAACACCGAGCCCGCCCCCGAGGCCACGGAGCCCGTCGGGGAGACCACCTCGCCGGCCGCCGAGCCGACCGGCTCGCCCTCGGTGACGCCGTCCGAGACGGCCCCGACGAAGCCGGCCGCGCTCCCGTCCACCGTCACGCAGCCCCCGATCATCAGCCGGGCGCAGTGGGGCGCGGACGAGTCGAAGGTCGAGGACCCGGCCGAGTACATCGAGAAGGTCCAGGCGGTCTTCATCCACCACACGGTGGGCTCCAACAGCTACAGCTGCGCGCAGTCCGCGTCGCTGGTGCGCGGCGTGATGGAGTACCACATCAACGTCGAGGAGTTTAACGACCTCGGCTACAACTTCCTGGTCGACAAGTGCGGCCAGGTCTTTGAGGGCCGCGCCGGCGGCGTCGACCTCCCGGTCAAGGGCGCCCACACGAAGGGCTTCAACAGCTACTCCACCGGCATCGCGTTCCTCGGCGACTTCGAGGGCGTCGACGGCCACACGGTCGGGAAGCCGACCCGTGCCGCGCTGGAGTCGGCGGCCCGCATCGCCGCCTGGAAGCTCGGCCAGTACGGCGGCAACCCCACGGGCAAGGTCACACTGACCGCCCAGGAGAACACCGGCGTCTGGAACAAGGGCGACCAGGCCACCCTCAACGTGATCTCCGGTCACCGCGACGCCTTCCTCACCGCCTGCCCCGGCGCCACCCTGTACTCCAAGCTCGGCGAGATCCGCCGGATCGCGGCGAGCCCGCTGCGCAACGCGGCCGTCCCGACCGCCGACTTCAACCGTGACGGCATCACCGACCTGGTGGCCGGCGTCCCGCGTTCCTCGAGCAGCGCGGGCAGCGTCGTGGTCGTCCCCGGTTCCACGGACGGTCCCGACGGGCCGCTGCGCAAGGTGATCTCGCAAAGCACCGGGAGTGTCACCGGGGCCTCCGAGGCCGGCGACAACTGGGGCGCGTCGAGCGCCTGGGGCGACGTCGACGGGGACGGCTACGCCGACCTCGTGGTCGGCGCGCCGGGCGAGGACACCGGCGCCGGCGTCGACGCCGGAGGCGTGGTCGTGCTGCACGGTCCCGCTCTGACCACCCGCACCGCGGTCGTCACCGACCCCGTCGCCAAGGCCGGCGCCAAGCTGGGCGGCACCGTCGCGGTCGGCGACTTCGACGCCGACGGCAAGGCGGACGTGTTCGCGGCCGGCACCGGCAACGGGGGCGTCTGGAGCACCAGCCTCAGCGGCAAGGGCACCCAGAAGGGCACGCTCACCAGCGCCACCGGGGCAGTGGCCTACCTGGACTCGGCGACCGGCGACTTCAACCGCGACGGCTACGCCGACGTGGCGCTGAACTACCGCGACCAGTCCTCCGTCGGGCGGGTCACCTGGTTCAAGGGCTCCGCGGCCGGCCTGGTGAAGGTCAGCGTCCTGTCGGTCAAGGGCGGCCGCTCCATCGCGGCGGGCGACGTCAACGGCAACGGCTACGACGACATCGTCATCGGCCAGCCGTACACGGCGGAGTCCGGCGCCAAGGCCGGCGGTCAGGTCACCGTCGTCCCGGGCACGTCCACCGGCTTCACCACCACCGGGATGAAGACCGTCCACCAGGACACCTCCGGCGTCCCGGGCACCGCCGAGAGCGGCGACGCCATGGGCTGGTCGGTGTCGGCCGGCGACTACAACCTGGACGGCTACGCCGACGTCCTCACGGGCGCGCCCCGCGAGGACATCACCCGCAGCGGCAACCGCGCCGACGCGGGCATGGTGTTCCTGCTGAAGGGCAGCTCCTCCGGCCTCACCGGCACCGGAGCGCTCGGCTACAGCCAGGACACCGCGGGCATCAGCGGCTCGACCGAGACCAACGACCGGTTCGGCTCCTCCGTGGTGCTCCAGGACCTGTCGGGCTGGGGCCGCGCGGACCTGGCCATCGGCGCCGAGGGCGAGGACGCCTACAACGGCACCGTCTTCCAGATGGACTCCGGCGGCTCCGGCGTCTCCACCGAGGGCGGCGTCTACTACGGCCGCTCGCTCCTCGGCACTCCGGCCGCCGGCTACCTGGGCCAGACCCTGACCCCGTAGCGGTGACGGCGTCGCGGCGTGAGCCCTGACCAGCCGGGCCAGGCCGCGCCGGGCCGGGAAGCGACCTTCGGGGCGC